>DATHNE010000091.1:0-3471 GCA_035486355.1 Acetobacteraceae bacterium | reverse complement strand
CAGATAACTCCTGCCGGCTGACTTCAATCGGCTTGCCCATCGCTACTCGCCCTTGCCAAGGTTGCCGGCAACAGCGAATCCTACTCACCCCGATTCGGGAATCCCCACGAGAGTCAAACGCTCCGTCGGCTGGTATTAGATCAATGCCGTAGCGGGCGGGCACACGCTCCCGCCGCGCGGCGAGGCTCACGCACGCGCGATGGAAATGGCCTGGGACAGATAGCCGAATGGCATGGTTCCATCCAGTGCCGCCAGAGGCGCGCTGATCGCGTGGATTATGGCTTCCGCGCGTGCCCGTCCTCGGGCCTCGATTGCATGCCGTGCATGCGACGCCGACGGCGCCAAACCGACGAAGTCGGCGGGGGCTCAGGCGCAGCGTGACCCGTTCCTGGGGCGTTTCGACAGTGCCGAACCCGCCCAGATACGCCACCTCTGTCTCGTCGTCGGGCGGGCATCGGAGCGGGACGAACTGATCGAGGCTCAGGCGGTGCGGGGGCAGACGATCGAGGCGCCGCAGCAGCGGCCGGAGGGATATCGCGAGCCGCAGGGCAGACGCCCAAACGCCTGTTGCGACACGGGATCCCGCGCCTTGATCCAGCGACGGCATGACGCGTATGTGACGACAGGCGCAACCCGTGGGAGGAAACAACAATGTCGGACGCCACCCGTCCCAGCGGGGTCGCGCGCGCCAATCGCTGGTCCCAGCTCTGGCTGGGCATGGTCTGCATGATCCTGATCGCCAACCTGCAATATGGCTGGACGCTGTTCGTCAACCCGATGAATAAGGCGATGGGGTGGAGCATCGCCGACATCCAGGTGGCGTTCGCGATCTTCATCGCCACCGAGACCTGGCTGACCCCGGTCGCCGGTTGGGTGGTCGACACGCTCGGCCCACGCCGCGGGCCGCCGCTGACCGTGGGGTTCGGCGCGGTCACCGTGGGCCTGGCCTGGGTGATCAACGCGCACGCGAGCTCGCTAGGGATGCTGTATGTTGGCGCGGCAGTCTCTGGCACCGGGGCGGGGGCGATCTACGCCATCTGCGTCGGTAACGCGGTAAAGTGGTTCCCGGATCGGCGCGGGTTGGCGGTGGGCATCACGGCGGCCGGGTTCGGCGCTGGCGCGGCCCTGACGGTGATCCCGATCCGCATGGTGATCGAGGATTTCGGCTACTCCTCGGCATTCTTCTGGTTTGGCATCGTGCAGGGCGTGGTGCTGCTGCTGATCGCGCCGATCATGCGCGGTCCGCTGGCGGGGGAGCTGCCGGCGATGGCGGCACCGAAGGTGCAGCAGAGTGCCCGCAGCTTCCAGCCGGCCGAGATCCTGCGCTCCCCGGCATTCTGGCTGCTGTATGTGATGTTCGTGCTAGTCTCGGCCAGCGGGCTGATGGCGACCGCGCAGATCGCGCCGATCGCCAAGGATTACGGACTGACCAGCATGCCGCTGTTCCTGGGCGCCAGCGTGCTGAGCGTGGCGCTGGTGGTCGACAACGTGATGAACGGGGCGGCGCGGCCATTCTTCGGCTGGGTGTCAGATCATATCGGTCGCGAAACTACCATGGCAATTGCGTTCACCCTGGGCGCGTTTAGCTACGGGCTGCTGGCGTATTTCGGCAGCTCCCCCTGGGCGTTCGTGATCGCGGCGGCGCTGATCTTCTTCACCTGGGGCGAGATATTCAGCCTGTTTCCGTCGACCTGCACCGACCTGTTCGGCACGCGGTATGCCACCGCCAACGCCAGCCTGCTGTATACGGCGAAGGGAACCTCGGCCTGGCTGGTGCCGCTGGCGAGTGTGTTGCGGGCGAGCACCGGCAGTTGGCATTCGGTGTTCATCGTGTCGGCGGTGGCCAATGCGCTGGTCGTGCTGGCGGCGCTGCTGATCCTGCGGCCGCTGCGCGTGGCGCATCACCGGGCGACGGCGCACGCGCCAGCTGAGTAGCGGCAGGATATCCCAGGCCGGCATGGCGGGCCTTTGCAAGCCGGGGTGCGCTTGCTAGAAGCGCGCCTCCCCTGGCGGGGGACGGCGGGCGCATAGCTCAGTTGGTAGAGCAGCTGACTCTTAATCAGCGGGTCCAAGGTTCGAGTCCTTGTGCGCCCACCAAATGTCCCCGTCGTATCAAAGGGTTACCCTACCAGCCAAAGCGACACAGACTTGCGCCACAAGAAGCGGACCCCTAACGGACCCCGCGACGCGCGTGGGTTGATCTGTCCTGCCCCCTTCCCCGCTGCCGTAGCCTGACGATGCTTAGGGGGTGGGCCGGTGCGGCGGCGCGCGCCCAATCACGACCAAATCGCGTATCGGCCTCCCTTTAACGTGGCCTAAAATTTTTTTACTGCCCGGAGTGAAACGCGATGACCTTCCACTGGATTACAGACCATTTTGGCCGACGGCCAGGGTGTCGCTTAGCTACGTTCAGGGCCGTTCTTGCTTGAAGCGCTGCGGTTCGAGCTGTTCGATGCCTCCGTTTTTCGGGAGCATGCGCAAACCACTGACAGCCGCATCCTCCGTATCATATCGTTCGACGGGTCGCCGTGTGCCGTCCTCCTGGATCGCCTCCACCCAGTACGCTCGACCACGCAGGACAATGGTGAATTGCAACATGCCCCAATCTGGCACCGTGTATGCGCCCCTGCACCCCGAGGCCGCCAAGATGAAGTTCCGGACGATTTCAAAGTGACCCACTTGCCTAACCCGGATAACCCCCGACAAGGAATCGTTAGCCAATCACACTAAGTGTGAGCCGTCTCACTGCATGGCACGCGCCAGTCGCTACTTTCCACGCAGCAAGATCGCGAGGGATCGGAGGGGACTCATGGAAGACACACCAGTGGCACCCGAATCATATATCAAGACGCTCTCTGGAATTGCCCAGGACAGCAGCGGAACTCACCGCGCACCCCGGCACTCGTGGCGAATGGTGGTATGCGCATCGGTCATCGTCACGCTTGTCGTGATTGGTCTCTTCCTCACCACTTCTCATGACGTGCGCGATGCCATTGTGGTCAACTACCTGGGCTTTGACCAACCGATCGGAGTCGGCACAGCACCGTTTGCAGTCACGCCGTGAACGCGGTCTGATCACGCGCCGGCAGCGAAGCTCCATCACCGTCGAATTCACGTTGTGCGCCATGTATGGCCCAGCGTCGCTGACGAGTCGTTGATTTCCATAAAGGCACCTTAACGGAATCTAGCGTTAATCAGTCTCCTGCCCCGCTATCGCTATCGCGGCACCATGAACCAGCGCCGAAGAGCAACGGCTGACCAGACCGCTTCGATTAGCCTAAATCCGGCAGTTGGGTAATTGCCTGGCCTCCCCGAATCGGCGGAATCTGCTGGCATGGACACACAGGAACCGGTTGTCATCGCTCACCCTGCGGGTGAACAACCGATGGTTGAGGCTCGTTCGGCGATAGCGGACACCTTTGCTGGCCGGGTGCATGTCGAGTGGGACGCGGCGGCGCCAGTCACGCCGTT
>DATHNE010000090.1:0-23068 GCA_035486355.1 Acetobacteraceae bacterium | reverse complement strand
CACCGCCCAAAATCGCCCCCGCCGCTATCGCTCGCGCCACCTGATGTAGTGAAGACTTTTTCGTCCAACGCATTGATAAACAATGAGCAGGCACCCTCAAATCTGGCGAATCCGCGAAGACGGGTTAACGCCACCATTCTCCGTCGGCAGCAGATAGGGGTACGGCAAGGCAATCGCCGGTGCGTTGCCCGAGCCGGCGGCTGGGCCGCCTCCTTTGCGAAGGTGCGACCACCGTTGAAGGACACAGCCTCGACAATGTTCCAGTAGCCGCAGGCGTTCCCCGGCAACGGGGTTGCCTGCGTAATCGTGCAGTAGATCGAGGGTGCATTCGGCGGGGCGGTGAGCTCGCCATGGAATTCGTTATGGACCAGCGCGAACACCCGCCGCCCGTCAGGCGTGAATGGCGCCACCATCCACTGGCCGGTGTTGTAGGACTGGGGCACCCCGTTCGCGGGCGTGATTGGCGCTTCGGTGTAGGGTCCCGAGGTGATCCAAGTGGCGCATTGACGATTCGTATCGATGACGCGCACCATCTTGGCCAGGATATCGGCGCCGTCGGCCGGCGGTACACCGATGGTCGCAAGATAGCCGGTTGAATTGCTGGCGAACCAATATAACGTCCGGCCGGGCTGGCCCCGTGCGTGGCCATAGAAAGGCCGCACCGGGACGTCGGAATAATCGGTGTTCGAGCAGGCGCTGGCCGCGTGGCTCCACACCACGTCCGGTGCCACCGCCGGGTCGAGAAGTCTCACCGGTCCGGTATCTGCTCCGGCTGCCGTCGTGGCCTGGCAAAGGCCAGCGAAAAACGTGGCGATTGTCCACCAACGGCACGAGCGAGGGATGGCCATGGATGCAATCCCAATTTGCGTCGCGGCGCATCGCGGTGTGCGTCTCGATGCGCGATCAAGGCCGCTTGTAGACATGACTTGTCAGGTGCGGAAGGGATCGCCTGTGCACAGTCTCTTGAGGTGTGATCACTGAAGATCCGTTGCCAAACTAATATAGATGACAGTGTTGGGGGTGGCATCGCCACGCGGAGGCTTTAACCGCGTCACGCCAGCCGGCTGGCATCTAATGCCGCTTGCAGCATCCACGCGGCGGCCGCCCGATCCACCACTGCCGCGCGCTTCTTTCGGCTGAGGTCGGCGTCCCCGATCAGCATTCGGTTCACCGCCGCGCTGGACAGCCGCTCGTCCCATAGCGCTGCCGGCAGCCCGGTCATCTCCGACAGCGCCAGGGTCCAATCCTGTGCCGCCTGCGCGGCCGGGCCAACGGTGCCGTCCATCGACAGCGGCAGCCCCACCACCAGCCCGCCGGCGTCCTCCTTCTGGGCGATCTTGATGATGCTGTCAGCATTCGACCGCAGCCGCAGCCGCGGCAGGCTGCCATAGGGGCTGGCGAGGGTCAGCGAGACGTCCGACAGCGCCACCCCGATCACCTTGGTGCCGGGATCGAGGCCGATCAGCCGCTTGCCGCGGGGCAACAGGGCGCGTAGCTCGGTCAGGTTGAACAGGGCCATGGCCGCCGTTATGGTCCGCGCCCTTCGCCCAGCCAAGGATACCGTTTCATGTCGCTCGACGCCGCGACCGTCCGCCGCATTGCCTCGCTTGCCCGCATCCACGTGGAGGATGCGGAGGTGGCGACCCTGCAAACCGAGCTGAATTCCATCCTGGGCTGGATCGAGCAACTGAACGAGGTGAACGTCGACGGCATCGAGCCGCTGACCGGGGCCGCGCAGATGGCGCTGAAGATGCGCGACGATGTGGTGACCGACGGCGGCTACACCGAGAAGGTACTGGCCAACGCGCCGGAGCGCGCTGGGTCGTTTTACGTCGTCCCGAAGGTGGTGGAATGACCCTCACCGACCTCACGCTCGCCGGCGCCCGGGACGGGCTGCGGGCGAAGCAGTTCAGCTCCGAGGAACTCACCCTCGCCCATCTGGAAGCAATCGAGGCGTTGAATCCGCGCCTCAACGCCTTCACCACCGTGTCCCACGCCCGCGCCCTGGACCAGGCGCGCGCCGCCGACGTGGTGCTCGGGCAGGGGCAGGGCAGGGCACTCACCGGCCTGCCGCTGGCGATCAAGGACCTGTTCTGCACGGAGGGCGTGCGCACCACGGCTGGCAGCAAGATCCTTGGCCCCTTCGTGCCGCCCTATGAGAGCACCGTCACCGCGAATCTGCTGCGTGATGGCGCGGTGTTCCTGGGCAAGGCGAACATGGACGAGTTCGCCATGGGTTCGTCCAACATGACCTCGGCCTGGGGCGCGGTGGAGAATCCGTGGAAGCGCCGCCAGGATGCCGAGGCGGTGCTGGTGCCCGGCGGGTCCTCCGGCGGGTCGGCCGCCGCGGTGGCGGCGCGACTGGCACTGGGCGCGACTGGGACTGACACTGGCGGGTCGATTCGCCAGCCCGCGTCGTTCTGCGGCATCGCCGGCATCAAGCCGACCTATGGCCGCTGCTCGCGCTGGGGCGTGGTGGCGTTCGCGTCTTCGCTGGACCAGGCCGGCCCGTTCGCTCGCACGGTGGAGGATTGCGCCATCCTGCTTGGCTCGATGGCCGGGCATGACCCGAAGGATTCCACCAGCGCGGACATTCCGGTTCCCGACTTTGCCGCCGCCTGCCGCCGTGGTGTGAGGGGCATGCGCATTGGCGTGCCGCGTGAATACCGCCTCGACGGCATGCCCGATGATATCGAGCGCCTGTGGCAGCAGGGCGCTGGCTGGCTGCGCGAGGCCGGCGCGGAGATCGTCGATGTCTCGCTGCCGCACACGAAATATGGGGTCACGACCTACTATATCGTTGCACCTGCAGAATGTTCGTCCAACCTGGCGCGCTATGACGGCGTGCGCTTCGGCCTGCGCGAGGACGGTGCCGATCTGCGCGAACTGTATGAGAAGACCCGCGCGGCCGGGTTCGGGGCTGAGGTGCGACGGCGCATCCTTATCGGCACCTATGTGCTGTCGGCCGGCTACTACGACGCCTATTACCTGCGTGCGCAGAAGGTGCGGGCGCTGATCCTGCGTGACTTCACGGAGGTGTTCACTAAGGTGGACGCGTTGCTGACGCCGACCGCCCCATCCGCCGCCTTCGCGCAGGGCGACAACATGGACGATCCGGTGAAGATGTATCTCAACGACGTGTTCACCATCCCGGCCAGCATGGCGGGCGTGCCTGGAATGAGCGTCCCGGCCGGACTGGACGCCAACGGTCTGCCGCTCGGATTGCAGGTGATCGGTAAGCCGTTCGACGAGGAAACGGTGTTCACCGTCAGTGCGGCCGTCGAGCGCGCCGCGAAATTTGATACGCTGCCGGCATTGCGGGCAGGCAATTGATGTCATCGCGAGGAGCGCAGCGACTGATGTCATCGCGAGGAGCGCAGCGACGAAGCAATCTTGAGACGCGGGGGCACCGCTGGGTGTGCCCGGCCATCGAGATTGCTACGTCGCTAATGCTCCTCGCGTTGAGAGTTTAAGAGGTACGCACATGACCTACGCTATCGAAGGCAGCACCGGTCCCTGGGAGGTCGTCATCGGCCTGGAAGTCCACGCTCAGGTGATCAGCAACGCCAAGCTGTTCTCCGGCGCCTCCACCACCTTCGGCGCTGAACCGAACACACAGGTCAGCTTCGTCGACGCGGCCTTCCCGGGCATGCTGCCGGTGATCAACCGCGAATGCGTCGCCCAGGCGGTGCGCACCGGCCTGGGCCTGAATGCACACATCAACGTGGTGTCACGCTTCGACCGCAAGAACTACTTCTACGCCGACCTGCCGGCTGGCTATCAGATCAGCCAGTATCAGCATCCGATCGTGGGTGAGGGCGTCATCGAAATCGAGCTGGCCAGCGGCGAGACGAAGAACATCGGCGTCACGCGCCTGCACCTGGAACAGGACGCCGGCAAGTCGCTGCACGACCAGCATCCGTCGAAGACCTATATCGACCTGAACCGTTCCGGCGTCGCGCTGATGGAGATCGTCAGCGAACCCGATATGCGCTCCCCGGAGGAGGCCGGTGCCTATCTGCGCAAGCTACGCACGATCCTGCGTTACCTCGGCACCTGCGACGGCAACATGGAGGAAGGCTCCATGCGTGCGGACGTGAATGTATCAGTGCGCAAGCATGGCGAGCCCTATCGCACGCGCTGCGAGGTGAAGAACGTCAACTCGGTTCGCTTCGTGATGCAGGCGATCGAGGCCGAGGCGAAGCGGCAGATCGAGGTGTGGGAAGGCGGTGGCACCGTCGGTCAGGAAACACGGCTCTACGACGTTGCCCGCGGCACCACGCGGTCGATG
Organism: Acetobacteraceae bacterium; assembly: GCA_035486355.1. Classification (GTDB taxonomy): domain Bacteria; phylum Pseudomonadota; class Alphaproteobacteria; order Acetobacterales; family Acetobacteraceae; genus Palsa-883. The sequence continues at coordinate 18,777 of DATHNE010000090.1, read as the reverse complement.
CGGTCGAAAGAGGACGCGCACGACTATCGTTACTTCCCCGACCCCGACCTGCTGCCGCTGGTCCTCGAGGAGAATTGGATCGAGGAATTGAAGTCGAAGCTGCCAGAACTGCCGGATGCGAAGAAGGCACGCTTCATTCAGGACTATGGCGTGCCGACCTACGATGCCGGCGTGCTGGTGGCCGAGCAGGCGACCGCCGACTTCTACGAGACCGTTGCCAAGGGTCGCGATCCCAAGCTCGCCGCCAACTGGATCATGGGCGACTTCTTCGCTGCGCTGAACCGCACCAGCACAACGATCGCGACCAGCCCGGTGAGCGCGGCGAACCTCGGCAAGCTGATCGACCTTCTCGCCGACAACACGATCAACGGCCGCATCGCCAAGGAAGTGTTCGAGGCGATGGTGGAGACCGGCAAGGACCCGGCCACGATCGTCGAGGAGAAGGGCTTGCGCCAGGTCACCGACACCGGCGCGATCGACGCGGCGGTCGACCAGGTGTTGGCCGCGAATGCCAACAAGGTGGCGGAATACAAATCCGGCAAGGACAAGCTGTTCGGCTTCTTCGTCGGCCAGGTGATGAAAGCGATGGCCGGGAAGGGGAACCCTGCGTTGGTGAATGAGGCGCTGAAGAAAAAACTGTAGCTGGAACGAGGCCGCCATGACCGACAAGCCCATCGTCGATATGCGGACCTACACAATCCGACCGCGTGGCCTGCCCGAGTACCTCAAACTGTTCGAGGAAATGGCGCTCCCCATCATGGTCCGCCACATCGGCCCGCCGATCGGCTACTACACCAGCGAGATCGGCGTGCTGAATCAGGTCGTGCACCTCTGGGGCTTCGACAGCCTCGCCGACATGGAAGCCCGCCGCACCGCGCGCAACGTTGATCCCGAGTGGCCCAAATATCTCGCCGCCTCGGCGCCCCTTGTGACGGCGCAAGAAGACCGCATCATTCGCCGCGTCGTGTTCAAGAGCCTGGTAGGTTGATCTATCACGACACCTCTCTCCCGCGCCGCGGGAGAGGTCGCGGAGCAAAGCGACGCGGGTGAGGGGGGCAAGCGGCACGATGCCCTCACCCGGCTCAGGTTGTTCGCCGGCCCCTCCCGCGCTGCGGGAGAGGTGTGCAGACCTCAGCCTCTCACGCGCCCGGCAACACCGTCACCCGAACCGGCGTCGGATTGTACCCGTTGCACGGGTTATGCATCTGCGGGCAGTTCGACAGTACCGCGATCACATCCCGCTCTGCCCGCAGCTCCACATAACTCCCCGGCTGCAGTTCGCTCGTCGTGACGCCGGCGCTGCCATCCGCCTCCACCGGCACGCACATGAAGAAATTGATGTTGCTGACGATCGCCGATCGTCCCATCCCGAATTGTGCCAAAACCGTTTCAAAATTCGAATAGCAGCTCTCGGTCGTCTGCACCCCATAGCGCAATAGATTGTTCGGGTTGCTGCAGCACCCATAGATCGTGTCATGCCGGCCCACCGTGTCCGCCACCACCGTCATCAACGGCAGCCCCGTATCCGAATACAGCACGGTGTCCAGCTCGATATAGATCCGCCCTTGCACCTTCAACGTATTCGTCGCGCTATACCGCTCACTCGGATCGGCCGCGTCATAACAGAGGAAATCGACGGCCTGCTGCCCCTCCAGATCGGTGATCCGCAGCACTTGTCCCTTGGCGATCCAGCCACCCCAGGGCTGTCGTGCTGGAACCACCTCATCCAGAACAGGCACGGCACCCATCAGCAGCCCAACGCCTGCATCAATCCCCTGATGTAACCGTAACAATACGCAAACGCGACGCCCGACGGATCGCGGCCGTCAATCTCAGGCACATGATCTGGCATGACCATGTACGGATACCCGACCTCCTTGTATACTGCGAGCGAACGCGCCATATTCATGTCGCCCTCCTCGGGAAACACCTCCATGAAACTCAGCTTCCGTCCGCGAATATTTCGGAAATGTACATTGAACAGCTTGCCGCGCGTACCAAACCACCGAATCACATCATCGATCTCACGCCCCGGATCATCCAGCATCTCGCCAACCGTGCCCTGGCAGAAATTCAGTCCGTGATACGGGCTTTCGTGCATCGTCACGAAGCGCTGCAACCCCTCGACCGTGCCCAGCACGCGCGTCACGCCGCGATAACCCGGCGGTGTATAGGGATCGTGCGGATGACACGCTAGCCGCACCTTCGCCGCCTCGGCCACGGGCACCACCGCCACCAGAAAGCGATCAATCCGCTCCCAGTTCTCTTCCTCACTCACCACGCCAGCAAGTCCCGCCGACACCGACTGATCCGCCTTCTCCCACCGGAACGCCGCATTGCGTGATCTGCCACGCCCTTCCTCTTTCGACGTGCGTGGAATGCCAATCAAGTTGAAATTGTATTTCGCTGCCGGAATGCCCGCGGCGCCGATCCGCTCGATCAGCCGACAGATCGAGTCTAGCTCACGCTGCCGCTCGGGATCCTGCCCCAAGAGCACCGCGGGACTCTGCGCGTCTTCTACCGCCCGAGACGCCAGCGGCAACTGCACCATGTCCAGCGTCAGCCCGAACGACTCCACGTGCTGCCGCGTCCAAACCAGATCCTCCAGCGTCCACTCATGCGGATTGCCTGGCGGATCGACACAGACATGCGTCACGCCGAGCTGCGCCCAGACGCGATAGTCGTCATCGTCGCGCGGCCTGATCTGCGTGCCGATATACATCGCGTCAGGCCGCCGCGAGTTCGGCCTTGCGCTGGGTCATCTCGGTCAGATAGCGCGACGGCACCTCCATGAATTTCGTGCGCTGGCGCAGCCACATCGGCTCGTCATCCGGCGAGTGCACGCTCTGGTTCAGCGGCAGTCGCGGCCAGCCCTGCACCTCCACCCACAGCCGGTACAGATGCCGCCGCCGCGCGATCTCCGGCCAATCCTCGAACCCGGTGCGCCCGTGCAGCAGCATCCGGTTGTTGAGGAACTGGATGTCGCCTTCACCGATGCTCATATCGAGGTAAAACTCGGGCGAGCCCGCGATGCGTTGGATCTCCGTCAGCGCCTCGGTCTGCAGATCGGTCATCACCGCATCGCCCGCGGCGACCGCCCGGCGCGGATAGCTGCCGGAGGTATTGCAGGTGAACTCCCCGGCCGCGCGCGAGAAGATCACCACCCGCTTGACCAGTTGCCCGTTCCCCAGCTCCGCATCCAGCTCCATCCGGCGGAACACCCACTCGCCATAGAGCGTTGCCAACAGGTCGGGCCGCGTTTCCAGCAGCCGGTTATGGATCGCCGCCGCGCTGACGATGCGGCTGACCCCGCCCGACTTCGCCGCCTGCACGCACATCAGCGAGACCACGTCGCAGGTATCCGTGTGGAACCCCTGCGCGCCACCGGAGTGGTAGCCGCGCGCGTGTGTCTCGATGTCACTGACGTCGATCACATGGCCCAGCAGTTCGCCGTGATAGGATTGCGGCATTAGCCGGCCCAGATGCACGCCCAGCCCCGCATAGATCCATGCCATGTCGTCCTGCGTGTAGCGCTCCCGCGGCAGGCCGCGCAGCAGCATGAAGCCGCGGCCGCGATGCAGCGTCTCGCGAAGCCCGGCCATGAAGGCGCCCAGCGTCGGCAGTGGGAACAGGGCGGGGGTCAGGTCGGCGAAGTCGACATCAACCTGCCGGCGCACATGTGCCAGCGCCGCGTCGATCTCGGCCACGTCGGCGGCCGAGAAGGTGTGCATGCCTTCCTGGCGGTAGTCGATTTGCGAGCCCTTCCATGCGCTTTGGCCTTCGATCAGGGTGAACTCGGTCATCGCCGCTGCTCCGTCCATTGCTGCGCCTGCGACGGTAGTCAGATTTTGCGAGAACGGGAAGGTTTGCGTACGAAAGCCTGGGAGTTCTTGGGATTTGGCCGAGGTTCTGGTGCTACTCGCGGCAGAAAGTAATGGGGCAACCGATATGGAATCCGCCGTCACCGTCAAGGGCCAGGCCACGATCCAAAAAACGATCCGCACCCCGAATAGCAAGCCGACCGAGGGCCCCGACGGACGCTTGCTGCAGCCGACGCCATCGGGGGTCATGCCCACTTCGCCCAAGCTGTCATCCGATCCCGCCCGGGTGAGCCCGGTGGTCACCAAGACCGGTCCCTATTGCGACATGTCGAAGGGTGGCGGCTGTACTTCCGCGAGAACCCCGCGAACAGCAGCACCATGCCGACGGGTGGCCCGATCTGTGTCAACGTGCGCTGGCATGCGATCCCCGATATGATTATCAAGACCTACCAGACGGCGCACGATGCCATCCGGGCCTATCTGACGCAGCAGGGCGGCCGCGCATCGCCCTGGCTGTGCTACAAGCTGGTGAATGCGCAAGGCACGCCGACCGATGTCACCGGTGAGGACAATCCGCTGTTCAGCAGCGACGCGGCCTATTCGCTGGCGATTTCCGTGATTGAAACGGACTACTCGCTGGGTGAGTTCGTCGGCCATCTGGTGAAGGGGGTGCCCAGCATCAGGGAAGGCGCGCCGGACGAGGACAATTACAATACGCGCCTGTTGCCCTTCCAGTCAGCGCGTAGCGGCTTCCTGGCAGTGCCGATCCGGATGGGTGGTTGCGCCGGATGCCATGGCAACGGCGCGATCCGCGGCGGCGACTTCAGCTTCGCACTGGCCAACAACGTCAAACAACCAGAGCCGGTTGCCGCCTTCAAGACGCACCTGTTCAGGCTCTATCAGTTGAACTGAGTCGGCCAAGGCCGAACGAGGGTACTGCGCCCTCGTTCGGTGTCGTTACCGATCCGTCAGCCGCAGCTCGATCCGCCGGTTCCTCGCGTACGCCTCGGGCGTATCCGCAGGATCCAGCGGCTGATAATCGGAAAATCCGGTCGCGGCCAGGTGCTGCGGTGGCACGCCATCGGCGGTCAGAAGTTTTACCACCGTAATGGCCCGCGCCGCCGACAATTCCCAGTTCGTCGGGTATGGCCCGCCCTTGATCGGCTGGCTGTCGGTGAATCCATTCACCTGCAGGATCCAGTGAATATTAGCCGGAATTTCCGGCATGATCTGCTTGATCGTCGCCGCCAGCGCATCCATCTGCGCCGCGCCCGCATCGGTCAGGTCGGCACTGCCCACCGGAAACAACACCTCGCTCTGGAACACGAACCGGTCGCCCACGATCGAGATGCCTGGCCGGTTCGCCAGCACCTGCCGCAGCTTGCCGAAGAACTCGCTGCGATATTGCTGCAGCTCCTCCACCTTCGCCGCCAGCGCGGCGTTCAATCGCTGGCCCAGATTGGCGATCTGCGCGTCCTTGTCGCGGCCCTCCGTCACGGCCAGGTCCAACGCCCTCGCCACGGCCGCCAACTGCGCCTTCAACTGCTCCACCTGCGCGGCGAGCAATGCGATCTGTGCCCGCGCGCTGTCGCTGAATTGCTTGTCCGCCGCGGCACGCGCGTTGGCGTCCGCAACCTGTGCTTTCAATTGATCGACCTGCGTGCTCAGCTGAGCACGGGCGGCGTCACTGGCCTGCTTGTTTGTCGCGATCTGCTGCTCCGCCGCCGTGGCGCGCGCCTTGGCGTCGGCCAACTGCGATTGAGCCTCGGCCAACTGCGCGGCCAGTTGATCGCGGGTCTGATTGGCCTGCGCCAGTTGGCCCTGCGCCACCGACAAGCTTTGTGTCAACGCGGCCCGCGCGTCGTTCCCCGTCGTCACCTGTTGATTGAGCTGCGCGACCGCCACCTGCAGCTCCGCGGCGTGGTTACGCTCCAGCGACAGCATGTTGGCCAGCTCCGACAACTGTCGATTGACCAGATCGAGCTGCTTGTCCCGGTCAGACAGGGTCACGGACAGAAATGCTTGCGCCAGCACGAACACCAGCAACACGAAGATGATAACCATCAGCAACGTGGACAGCGCATCCACGTAGCCCGGCCAGGCATTCAGCCCATTGTCCCCCCGCCGGCGTGTGCTTGCGGGCATGGGTTAGCCGTGCGGCGGCTCGGCGAGGGCCGCCACCGTCCGGGTTAGTACGCGAATGTCATTGCGCAACTCCGACAGGCCCTGCGTGCGGCCCTGCTCACTGTCGGACAGCAGGCGTTGTAGGTATACCTCGATATTGCGCAGGTGTCCCCGCATCGCCTCATCTTGGCCCCCCCCGCCGCGCCCCTCGCTCATCCGTTGCAGGATCGGACCCAGCGAAGTCTGCTGCTCGGCGATGCGCACCATCAATTGCTGGCTGGACCGCATCGCGTCCGACAGTGTCGCCAACCGTTCGGTCAGCGTTAGCAGCGCCTGGTTGGCCTGGGCACTGCGATCGTCACCGCGGGTCAGCACGCGTTGCAGATTCTCCATGTTCTCCGCGGTCTGTTCCAGCAACGCCTGTACATAGACCGGGATCGAGCTGTCGGCCTCGGACAGGATGCCGCTTGACAGCCGCGTCAGACTCGCGAGCCATTCTTCAAGCTCGTTGAAGAAACGATTCTGCGCCTGTCCGGCGGTCAGGTCCAGGAACCCCAGTACCAGCGCACCGGACAGGCCGAACATCGAGGCCGAGAACGCCGTGCCCATGCCGGCCAGCGGCCGCACCAGGCCGGCCTTCAACTGGTCGAACAACACGTTTACGTCACCGGAACCAACCTGCATCGCGCCAATCACTTCCGACACCGAACTGATTGTCTTGAGCAGCCCCCAGAACGTGCCGAGCAGGCCGAGGAAGATCATCAGCCCGGTCATGTAGCGTGACAGTTCGCGGCTTTCGTCCAGCCGGGAGGCAATTCCGTCCAGCAGGCTGCGCATCGCGGTGGCCGACAGGGTGAAGCGTGCCTTGCCCTCGCGCCCATCGTTGCCGCGGGCCGCTAGCATGTTGGCCATCGGCGCCAGCAGCTTCGGCGGACGCAACGCCGCCAGCCGCGGCCGCGCCGATTGGAACGTCTCGACCCAAGTCACCTCCGGGCTGAGCCGCAGCACCTGGCGTAGGTTCCATGCGATTCCCAGCAACAGCACCAGCAGGATCAGGCTGTTGATGCCGGGGTTGTTGCGGAATGCGGTGATCAGCACCGGCGACACCAACCCGGCCACCCCGACCACCGCTGCCAGGAAGACCAACATCCGCAGCAAGTAGTTCCCGGGCCGGGTCATTGTTTCATCGGAATGGCGGTGCCACTCAGGCCCATCACCGTCACGTCGACACGATCCGGCGCGCTGCCACCGCCGCTGCCCATCGCCCGTACATAGATCCGCGTCGACGGCACCCCGTCGGCGATCAGCGCGCTGCGCACCGCCAGTCCGCGCGCCAGCGCCCGGCGGCGTGCGACCGAAGGATCGTCAGCCTGCCCGGTCGCATACGCGATCACGTTATAACTGATCGTGTCGCCGGTCGGCGTTGCCTTAACCAGCCCGGCGACCGCGGTATTCGCGTCCGGGCTGAGATCAGACTCGGCGGTCTGAAACACCAGTTGCAGACCGGAGGGTTCCGGTGTCGCCGTGGTGCCCGCGGTGGCGGACACGGGCGGTGCCGGCGGCGGTGTGGTCGTCGCGGGCGTCGGTGGAGGCGGGATCGGCGCCAGGGCCACGACCGGCGGCGCTCCTGCGGGCAACGTGGCCGCAGGCGGGCCGGCCGGTGCCACGGGCGGCGTCGGCAGGGGCGGCATCACCGGCGGTGCCGGCAGGTTCGGCGCGACAGGACGCGCCGGTACGGGCGGCAACGTCACCGTCGCGGTCTGGGTCGGTTCCGCGGGCTTCGATGCCGTGGGCTTCCGCACCGGCCGGGGGGCCGGTTTCCGGGCCGACCCGGGCGCCCGCGCGGCGCCCGTGGCGTTCGACAAAGCGTCCAGCGCGCGCAGGTCAATAGTGACCTGCGCGTGCGCAACCGCCGGGCAGACCATGAGGACTCCGGCCAGGAGAAGGATGTGGCGCATGGGTACGCCGACCCTAGCCCGCGACAGCCCGGCACTCAATCAAGCGAGTTGATGAAACTGTGATCATGAACTGCGTGCGGCCGCCGTCGCCAGGCCGGCGGCGACGTGTTCGGTCAGCACCGGGTGCAGGTTCGGGTTGGCCGCCACCACATGCCCGGTCTCCAGCGGCTCACCGCCGCCCGGATCGGTCGCATACCCCCCCGCCTCGCGCACCAGCAGCAGCCCGGCCGCCATGTCCCAGCGCTTCAGCCCCAGCTCCCAGAATCCGTCGTACCGCCCGGCCGCCACCCAGGCCAGGTCCAACGCCGCCGCCCCGAACCGCCTGATCCCCGCCACCTGAGGCATCAGCGCGCCCAGCGTGTGTGCGAACGCCAGTCGCCGCCGCGGCGCCACCGCGGCAAACGGGATCCCGGTCGCGAACAGCGCCGTCGACAGCTCCCGTCGCGCCGACACCCGCAGCCGCTTCTCGTTCACGAACGCACCACCGCCCTTTTCCGCCCAGAACATCTCGTCCGATGCTGGCGCGTAGATCAGCCCCGCCGCGAGCTCCGACTCACCTCCGGGCAGCCGCCGCTCCAGCCCGATGCTGATCGCCCAGTGCGGGATGCCGTGCAGGAAGTTCGTCGTCCCATCCAGCGGATCGATCACCCAGCGCCACGACCAGTTCTCCGACCCCGCGGCGCCCGACTCTTCCATCAGAAACGCATAGCCCGGCCGCGCCTTCGTCAGCTCGTCCCGCAGCGTTTGCTCCGCCCGGATATCCGCCTGTGACACGAAGTCAGATGGCCCTTTAACAGAGACCTGTAACTGCTCGACTTCGTTGAAATCTCGCAGCAGCCGTTTCGCTGCCTTCTGCGCGGCGTTGGCCATCACGGTCAGATGCGGGGAAAGACGGAATGCCATCTGGGATACTGATGCTTGGGTGCGCGGCCAATCAGGCCTTCGCGCGCTCCACGTAGCTGCCGTCCTCGGTGCGCACCACGATGCGCTCGCCGGCCTCGATGAATGGCGGCACCATCGTCTTCACGCCGTTCGACAGCTTCGCCGGCTTGTAGGACGACGACGCGGTCTGTCCCTTCACCACCGGATCGGCTTCCACCACCTCCAGCGTCACGCTCGGCGGCAGGTGGATGCCGACCGCCTCACCCTCCACCAGGTCGATCGTCACCGTCATCTGGTCCTGCAGGAACGGCGCGGCGTCGCCCATCAGCTCCACCGGCACGTGGTATTCTTCGAAGCTCTCGGGATCCATCAGCACCAGGTTCGCGCCGTCGGTGTACGAGTAGGTGTAGTCTTTGTTGTCGGTCATCAGCCGCTCGACCGTATCGGCGGTGCGCCAGCGCTCGTTGGTCTTGTTGCCTGACTTTAAGTCGCGCATTTCCACCTGTATGAAGGCGCCGCCCTTGCCGGGGGTAATGATCTGCTGCTTCAGCACCGTCCAACGGCGGCCTTCGTGCTCGATCACCTGACCGGCGCGGATCAGGTTTGCCTGTTGCTTCATGACAAAGAACTCATTCTGCGGTCTGTCGGGGTGCGGGCTTCTAGACCGCGCCCGCCCCAGGGGCAAGGCGGGCGCGGCCCGGCTAACAGATGTTGGGGTGGACGGCGCCACGGCATCAGACTGCCAGCTTGGGTTGTCGAGAACCAAGAAGGCGCCGTCCATGACAGAGATTACGCGGAGTGGGCGGGACACGTCGAAGGCCGTGCCGAAGGGTGTGTCGACGCTGCATGGGGTTGATGGCAGGGGCCGCGGGATGCTGCGGATCAACCTCCGCCGGTGGCAGCTGCTGACATTCTCTGCCAAGCGGGCGCCCACCGAGGTGGCGATCGAAGCCTGCGCAGCTCGCGCCGCCGGGCGCGGCAGCTGGCCGCCCTGGGCCATCGTGTGCGCCTGATCCCGCCGCACTACATCACGCCGTACGTGAAGCACGGCAAGAATGACCCGATCCACACCGAGGCGATCGGCGAAGCCGCCGGTCGCCCCGACATGCGGTTCGTGGCGGTGACGTCGGTGACGCAGCAGGCCGAGGGGGTGGTGCCGAAGCTGTGCGACACGCTGATGCGCCAGCACACCCAGCCGATCAACACGCGGCGCGGCCGCGCCACCGAATTCGCTGTGATCGCCGCCAAGGGCACCGCACATGTCACCCCCCTGTTGGCCGCCATCACCGTCGATGCATCTCGAACCGCTCCATCGCACCACGGCATCGGAATCTGAACCCCATCGCACCACCTGTCCCAAAACCTCTGCTAGTTAGTTCCCCTCACACATAAGCGCGCCCACCCGCCACGCAAACCCGCTTGCGCCCCCGCGCCCCCCGTGCATGAGTCTTGCTCCTCCGAAACAGGAACGCCCTGTGCCCGCTGAGCAAATCCACACCCTGATCATCGGCGGCGGCCAGTCCGGCCTGGCGATGAGCGAGCAGCTCCGCGCCCGCTTCGTGCCTCACCTTATCCTGGAACGCCATCGCATCGCCGAGCGCTGGCGCACCGAGCGTTGGGACGCGCTGCACGCCAACGGCCCGGCCTGGCATGACCGCCTGCCCAGCCTGACCATCGCCGGCGTCGACCCCGACGGCTTCGCCAGCCGCGACCAGATGGCGGACTACTTCACCGCCTACGCCGCCCACATCGCCGCCCCGATCCGCTGCGGCGTTGCCGTCACCGCGCTGCACTGCGCGCCCGACGGCAGCTTCCACGCCGAAACCTCCGCTGGCTCGATCGAGGCCACCAACGTCGTCGCCGCGACCGGCCCGTTCCAGCGCGGCGTCATTCCGCCACTCGTGCCAGCCGACCCCGGCATCACGCAGATGCACTCCACCGCCTACCGCAACCCCGACCAATTGCCGCCGGGCGCGGTGCTGGTGGTCGGCGCCGGCTCCTCCGGCACCCAGATCGCCGACGAACTGCAGCGCGCCGGCCGCCGCGTCTTCTTGTGCGTCGGCCAGCACGAACGTCCGCCGCGGCGCTATCGTGGCAAGGACTTCTGCTTCTGGCTGGGCGTTCTTGGCCTGTGGGACGCCGAGACCCGCGACCCGGCGAAGGAGCACGTCACCATCGCGGTCAGCGGCGCCTATGGCGGTCACACCATCGACTTCCGCCGCCTGGCCGCCCGCGGCATCACCCTGCTGGGCCGCGCCGACGCCTTCGCCGATGGCGTGCTGTGCATCGCCCCCGACCTGGCGCGCGATCTTGCCGCCGGCGATGCGAACCATCTGTCTTTGCTCGACGCGGCCGACGCCTATGCGGCCCGCGAAGGCCTCGACCTGCCGGAGGACCCGGTGGCCCGCGTGGTGGAACCGGAGCCGTCCTGCGTCACCAACCCCATCCGCCAGGTCGATCTGCGCGAGGCCGGCATCACCACGATCATCTGGGCGACCGGGTTCGCCTTTGATTTCGGCTGGCTGCAGGCAGGCGCGTTCGACGCGCGCGGGGCGCCGGTGCATCGCCGAGGCATTACCGACGTGCCCGGCCTGTACGTCGTGGGGCTGCCCTTCCTGTCCCGCCGGGCGTCAAGCTTCATCTTCGGCGTGGAACGGGACGCCGCGCGCCTGGCGGCGCATATTGCGGCGCGCGCCTAACCGTCACGGCCCGCGCAGGCGGGCCATGACGTGTTTGCCAACCCTGCCCGACGTCGCCGATGTGTCGCAATGCATACAGCCCGGATGATTGCAGTGCCATAAGGGGTTCACCCGCCTGGATGAGCACCACGATCTCCAGCAGCTTCGCCATGAACCAGGCGAGCCGCGTCGGTGCGGACGCGTTCCTGATCCGCAGCCACACGACCGAGACACCGTCAGTTGCTCTCAGGCCGATGTCAACGAAGGCCTCGTCCTTGTGTTCAGAGCGCACCCCTGGTCGCAGGCGACGTCCCAGATCGGCATGCCGGCGGCTTGCAAGAGCCCGACATCCACCTCATGCCGCGCCTTGGATCCGGCGCCGTCAATCGGCCTGGCCAGGGCCCGAGGAAACGCCGCGCCGACCAGAACGTCGATCTCGCGCCCGGTCATGGCGGGCGGCAGACCACCGGCTTGATCACGGGCCTGCGGTGGTCAGAACCGGGTGGCCCACTTCGGCCGCGGCGAAAGCCAGGCAGGCGCGGATGTCCTTCGCCTCCAGGTAGGGGTAGTCGGCCAGAATCTCGGCATCCGCGATGCCCGCCGCCAGCAGTTCCAGCACGTCCTTCACGCGGATCCGTATCCCGCGGATGCAGGGCCGTCGGCCGCATTGCGCCGGATCAAAGATGATACGTGACATGGGCCCGTGCTGCATGAGGACGTGGTGTGCGTTGCCACGTTAGGGCCCGTGGGGAAATAAGTGCGCCGGTCTGGCCGCGTCACCCGTGGAGGCGACTCTGGTTTTTGCACAGGCGCGATTCGTTTATTTCCGGCAGGCCCTTACCCGAAAGTAAATCTCTCGAATATCGCCTCGGCCCGCCGGAACGCCTTGTCCACTGCCGCGGCCGGCGTCATCGCTTGCTTGACCACGTCGGCATGCGCCACGCCCCAGAGCTGCTCGGCGCAGATCTGACCCCACGCGGGGTTGTAGGCGTTATAGGCGGGGATGGTCGGCCCCAGCATGACCTGCACATAGGGTGGCCGGTGTGGGTCCGCCGGATCGCGCCACCACGGATCCTCCCGCATCAGCGCCGGGATCACCGGCACCCACCGCCCAAGTCCCCCCTTCAGGTTCTCGTTCATCACCTGCGGTTGCATGAAGTAGGTCATGAAATCCTTCGCCACCGCGATGTTCGCCGCGCCCTTCGGGATGAACCCACCGCCGGCGCCGACAAAGGCCGGAACCGGCTTGCCGTCATTGCCGTGCGGCAGACCCAACGTCACCATATCCTCGTAATACGCCTTCCGGTCCTTGATCATCGCCAGCTCGGTCGACAGCGTGCCGTCGTAATCCATCACGATGTGCTTCTCGTGAAACGCGTTGTTGTCGTCGGCATCGTTCCAGCTCAACGCCTCCGGCGGTACGTAGCCATCCCGGTAGGCGTTCGTCATATAGGTGACGGATTTGATCGCGGACTCGCGCACCGCCTCATCGTCGGTATGCAGCTTGCCATCCGGGGTGACGATGTCCTTCCCGCCATTGGCAACCATGAAGGCGGCGAACAAGCCGTTGCCATCGTTTGGTCCGACGGTGGTCATCTGCAGGCCGAGACCATAGGTCTTGCGCATCCCCGAGGCGCGCAGCGCGGCCTGTACCGGCTTGAAGAAATCCCAGAACGCGTCCCAGGTGTTCGGCGCATCCGCCAGTTTGAAGCCGGCCTTCTGCACCAAGTCACCCCAGATATGGATTGGGGCGCAGGCTTGCTTGACAGGCGCCAGGTAGAAACGGCGCTTCCGGGTGGCGTTGTTGTAGAAGCTGGAGCATCCCAACGCGGTCGCGCTGAGCTGGGATTTGTGCGGCTCCACGATGTCGCTGACGTCCACCAGGCGGTCGTCCCAGGCATTCTGCGGCAGGATCGTCGCTGGGGCGTCGTGGAATATCAGGTCCGGCACATCACCGCTGGTCAGCGCGGAAATCGCCTTCTGGTTCAGCGCCGTGAACGGCATGATGCTGTAGTCGATCTTGTTGCCGGTGGCTTTCTCGTAGTCCGCGACCGTCTTTCGGAAGGCAGCGTCTTCCTCGGGCACGAAGCCCTGATTGATCCACACGACGGCGTTCACGGCCGCCGCCTTGGCGATATACGGCCGTGCGAGCGCGTATGTTGTTGTCATACTTACGGAACGTACAAGCATCGAACGGCGGCTCATGGTACCCATGACCGTTCTCTCCCTTCGGCCGGACGTTGGAACGCCGGCTCTTTATGACGGCTTCGGCAAAAGCCTTTCTTATTGGCAATATCTTACCGCCTGCGGTTGGGCAGGGTCAATTTCTTCCTGCCCCCCTCTTCATCTTTTGAATGATCAGCGGAGATCAGTGTGGGACAGGCCAGGCACGCGAACGATCCCGGTGGCGTCCCGCCAATGCCGCAGTTCGACGAAGGCTTCTGCGGCTCAACGGCCAAATGGGGTCACACCTTGTCGCTCCTCGCCCGCCGTGTCCGCCGTCGTGCCGCAGCCCCAACCCCTCGCAGCGCCTCCGCCACCACCGTCCCCCACTCCTCCGTCACACGTTGCCGAAACAACCGCGCGCGCGGATGCCACGGACTGTCATCCCGCCGCTCCAGCCACCGCCAGCACGCATCGAACCGGTTCAGCACCCACACCGTCTTGCCCAACGCCCCTGCCAGATGCGCCACCGCCGTGTCCACCGTGATCACCAGATCCAGCGCCGCCACCAACGCCGCCGTATCGGCCGCCGCCGTATCGGCGAAATCCTCCCGCTCCCGCGTCCAGTCATGCAGCACCAGCCCCGCTGGCCCGGCCCGCACCTGGTCCGCCTCCGGTCCTTTCTGTAACGACACGAACGCCACCGCCGGGCACGTCGGCCGACGGTGCGAACACGAGCTCCCGCAACGGACCCGGCCCAGCGCCAAGCAACCCCGGACACATCATCAGCGCCAAGCGCAACCGCGTCAGGATCGCATCCGGCGGCAGCGGCTCAACCGGCGGCATGACGGTTTACGGGGCGGCGCGCGCGGGCAGGTGATGCAGCACCCCCGATGGATCGCGCACCTGATCGTCCGCGCTCAGATACGCGGGCCCAATCGGCACCTTGCCGTGCCCGCCCGGGATATCCAGCACATAGGTCGGCCACGCCAGCCCGGTCACCCGCCCCCGCAACGATGCCAGCAGATGGCGCCCTTCCTCGATCGGCACATGGAACCGCGCGGTCCCCGGGGCCGGATCGAGCTGATGCAAATAATACGGTTTCACCCGAGCACCCAGCATCGCGCGGAACAACGCCTCCAGCGCCTCCGCACTATCGTTCACCCCCCGCAACAGCACCGACTGCCCCAGCAGAGGCACCCCGCGCGCCAGCACACGCCGCAGCGCCGCCCGCGCCGTGTCGGTGAACTCCCGCGCGTGGTTGGCATGGACCACCAGCCACAGCGACTTGTCGGTCTCCAGCACCTCCGCCAGTGCCTCGGTCACGCCGTCCGGATCGGCCACCGGCACGCGCGTGTGGATGCGCAGGATCTCGACATGCGGGATCGCCGCCAGTGCACGCACGATCGCCCCCAGCCGCCGAGGCGACAGCATCAGCGGATCGCCCCCGGTTAGGATCACCTCGCGGATCGCCGGCCGCGCGCGCAACCAGTCATACGCCGCCGCCAGCTCTGCCTCGGTCAGCAGCCCGCCATCCGGCCCGACCTGCTCGCGCCGGAAACAGAACCGGCAATACACCGGGCACACCAGCAGCGGCTTCAGCAGCGCGCGATCCGGGTAGCGGTGTACGATGCCCTTGATCGGCGACAGCGCCTCATCGGCGATCGGATCGCGGCTTTCATGCGGTGCGGTCACCAGCTCCGCCGCATCGGGCACGAACTGCCGCCCGATCGGGTCGTCAGGCGCGTCGATCAGCGCGCGCAGGGCAGGGGGGATGGCGATCGCATAACGCTGCTCCACCGCCGCGATTGCCGCGCCGGCCTCGGGCGCGACCAAGCCCGCCGCCACCAGCGCATCCACGCTGCGCAGCGTCGCCGCACTTTCGGGGATGATCGTCGTATCGCGTGGCACCGCCGCACCTGGTCTGGGGAACAATCCCGCGTCCTAGCGGCCGCGCCGGTGCCCCGCAAGGCAAGGCGCGCGGGCCAGGCCCGTGGGGTAGGCTAGTAGCGCACGCCCCCAAGCCCACCGAACAGCACCAGCAGCAGCAGGATCAGGATCAGCAGGCCCATCCCGCCGCCGTAATGATAGCCGCCATAGTAGCCCGAGCGGTACCCGTAAAATCCGCCGCCGCCGAACAGCAGAAAAATGATCAGGATCAATAGAAGCAAACTCATGTGCGTCGCCTTTCGGCTGTGATGATCGCGGCACAAGGGAAGCGCGACGCCGTGCCCGTACTGTGGCAACAGCGAGGCGGGTTGTTCACTATTACGCTAGGTCCACACGGCCGCGTGACCGGACGGTGCCAGTCCGTCGCAACGCAACGCCCCGGCAGGCGCCTCAGCTTTTGGGGTTTGGCTTCCTGGCAACAACGCGCCTGATCAGTTTGCCCGACGAGATGCTCCCCACTTGTTCGTCCAGCAGCACGTCCGTCCCCGTCAGCGCGTGCAACACGCGTTCTGGCTCAAACGCGGCATAGAGACGCAGGTGCTCGTCGCGTTTGTCCGCCCCTTCCGTTATGCGCCAGCTTAAATACAGGATGCCGCCGGGGATCAGCAGGGACAAAAGTCGTTCGACCGCGCGTGGGATTGCCTCGGGTTCGAGGTGCATGATGACCGTTTCGCACAGGACATTGGAAAAGCTGCCGTCCGCGATCCCAGCGAGATCTGGAAGGAGAGCGGAGGCAAAATGGATCTGCGGATGCCGCTTCCTCGCCTCGTTCAACAATCCTTCCGACGCATCGAAGCCCTTTGCCGGGTAGCCATGGCTGTCAAGCCATGCGGTATCCCGACCGCTGCCACAGCCGACATCCGCTGTGGGCTGTCCTAGAAGGAAGAACCGTCGCACCGTCGCGTGCAGGTCCGAGGGAGGCGGCTGCGTCGCCCAATCCTCGGCAAAGTCGCGTGCCGCGCGATCATAGGCACTAATTGTTGCTTTATCCACCGAGCACATCTTTCAATACATCCCGAGGCGTATAGGCGGCATGCCCACTCGCGAAAAGGCCATTTCGCACCAAACCGAGTTGGGACATGCACCAAGACCCTCGAACCAGACTCAGAATGAGGCCGGATGCCACCGTGGATGGATGCGCCCTGCGGGTCCGCGCCTTCGAACCATCAGACTTTGATGGCATTGTCATGCGGGTCTTGGCGATCGTTCCCAACCGACAAGCTCCAGGCCCTTTGCCGGATCAAGTGCCTGGAGCTGTGTCGGGTGAGGGCGATGCCTGGCAAGCATGTCCTCCGGCATCCGCGCCGGCACCTCGAAAAAGATCGGTCGTCTGCCGGGCAGCTGGACATCGCGCGCCCGTGAAAGGTAGAGCATGTCATAATGGTCAAGGAACATCTCGAACACATCCGTGCCACCAATGACGCCAACGCTGCCGTCCGGCGCCCCGGTTCGATCCACAGCCTGTTCGAATGACTCCCCCGCCGGGTTCCATGACAGCGCCCCACCATCCAACGGATCAGCCGCGGTGGCCACAACGTGCCGAGTCAGTATCAATCGGTGACGTAAATGGGAGCGCAGGTGCCGCTCATGTGAGTGGCGCCCACGCACCACCAGACCGTTCAGCCCGTGCTCGAAGAATCGTTGATCGACCTCAACGATCAGACAGGTCAGCACAACCCCTGCTGCATTCGCGCGCATGCCATCCTCAGAGACAATGGCATAACCTTCAATGCGGCGCGGACGAGAGATGAACGACATCTTGCCTTCTTCTTCCTGCTGGGAACCTAAAGCCACCGCAAGCCAGCCTGCACGCGTCCGAGAAAGCGCGAGAGCTGACCCCGTGTCGCGTGGTCCATGTTGTAGTGGGCATACCAGTCCACCCGGCAATGCCGCGCGCAAAGGGCACGGACCGCACGCGCCACCACCTTCCGCGCGGGGTCGCCTAGTGCGATGCGCTCCAGCCACCACGACCCACCATAGGTGGTGACGACGATGATGCGCCGAATGCGCTTTAACCGGCCGGTCACCACGCGCCCGTCCGGCGTGACATCGAACGCCACGCCCGGCAGCCAGACCCGATCAAAGTAGCCCTTCAGCATCGCCGGCATGCCGTGCCACCACGCTGGATAGATCAGCACGACGGCTTCCGCCGCTTCGAGCTGATCATCATATTTCCTTACCGGCCGGATGTTGCGCCTGGTGTTCTCATAGTCCAGCCGCTCCTGCCGGTTCATCACTGGGTCGAAGCCTTCGGCATACAGGTCGACATCCGTCACATCATGCCCACCCTCCGCCAGGGCCTGCAGCACGCATGCATGGGCGCCGGCGGCAAAGCTCTCTGCCACCGGGTGGCAATAGATCACCAGGACACGCATGAACTGCTCCCACCGCAGCAGATGGGGTGGACGGCCCCCAACGGCATCAATGTGCCACAAAGCGGGTTGTCAGGACCTGCAACAAGGGAGTCGCCCACGATGAGCATTACCATGATCGGCCTGGACACCGCGAAGTCCGTTTTCCAGATCCATGCAGTGGACGAGACGGGAAGGGCAGTTCTCAAGCGCAAACTGCAACGGAGTGAGCTTGTTGCGTTCTTCGAGAAGCAAGAAGCCTGCACAGTCGCGCTGGAATCGTGTGGTTCGGCGCATCATTGGGCGCGCGTGCTGGCTGGGCTGGGACACGAGGTGAGGTTGATCGCGCCCGAGGCGGTCAAGCGGTTCGTAAAGAAGGGCCGAAAGAACGATGCGGCCGATGCGGCGGCCCTCTGCACGGCGGCAACACGACCCGACGTGAAGTTTGTAGCTCCCAAGACCTTGGATCAGCCGGGCATCCTTGCCTTGCACACGGCCTGATCCCTGCTGGTTAAGCAGCAGACTATGCTGGGGAACGCCATGCGCGGGCTGGCAAGCGAATTCGGTGTTATCGTTCCGAAGGGCATCGGCAAGCGGAAGGAACTAATGGAGCTTGTGGATGCGGACGAGAGCTTTCCGGCAAAGGCGCGACAGGCGGTCAGCGGATTATTCGACCATTGCGACGACCTTGCCGAAAGCATCTTGACACTCGAGGCGGAGATCATCGCGCACGCACGGCGCGATGACACCGCACGCCGACTGGCGACAATCCCCGGCATCGGTTCAATTACTGCATCGCTGATCGCAGCGACGGTTGGCGACATTGGCCTGTTCAAGAGCGCCCGACATT
>DATHNE010000089.1:0-25928 GCA_035486355.1 Acetobacteraceae bacterium | reverse complement strand
GCCACGCATGACCACAAGCGCGGCGAGGATGTGCGCGCGCGACTCGCGGTGCTCAGCGAGATCCCCGCTGTGTGGGCCGAACAGGTCGAAACATGGCGGCAGCGGAACGATGCAAATAGGCGGATGCTGCAAGACGGTGTGGCACCGTGCCCGGCGGACGAGTTGATGCTCTATCAGACGCTGGTCGCGGCCTGGCCGGCGTTGCTGGACGCGGCGGATGACGCCGGCGTCGCGGAATTCGCCTCGCGTGTCGCGGGCTGGCAGGAGAAAGCGTTGCGTGAAGCCAAGCAGCGCTCGGACTGGGCGGCGCCGAACGAGGCCTATGAAGCCGCCTGCGGGGACTTCCTGAGGCGCCTGCTCGCCGATCGGTCTTGCAGGCAGGAAATCGCGGGTTTTGCCGCGCGCATCGGACCGGCTGGCGCGGTGAACGGGCTGGCGCAGACGATGCTGCGCCTTACCGTCCCGGGCGTGCCCGATCTTTATCAGGGTGCGGAGTTCTGGGACGAAAGTCTGGTCGACCCGGACAACCGCCGGCAAGTGGATTTTGCCGCCCGCGATCGGGCGCTCGGCCATGTGACCGCACTGCCGGACCTGTTGCGTGACTGGCGCACCGGACAGGTCAAACAGGCGCTGATTGCGCGCATGCTGGCACTACGGGCGCGGATGACGTCGGTGTTCGCGACGGGTGGTTACCGCCCGCTTGCGCTGATCGGCCCGCGCACAGGCCATGCCGTGGCCTTTCTGCGCGAAGACGGAAGGAGCTGCCTGATGGTCGCGGTTGCCCGGCTCGCGGCAAGGCTGCTTGGGACCGCGCCGATCCCTTGCATCGACCCAGCGGTGTGGCAAGGAACCGTGCTGCATCTGCCGCCCGGCACCTGGCGCAACGCCCTTGTCCCGGCGGTGTCGCTCGCGGGAGACGCGACGGTGGAGCTGGCAACGATTTTTGGTGATCTCCCGGTTGCCTGCTGGATGATCGGGCACGACGTTTCACATTCAGCGCAATAGTCGCTCGCCTGATGAGTGCCGCCAAGGTCAGGGGCGCAGATGCGGGAAGCCACCAGCGCACGACATTGCACTGTCGTATCGCACGCAGACCACCGAACATGCGTCCAGAATGGTGTTGTCGGAAGGCGCGTCCCGAAGTGGATCCTAGACACTCTGTTCCATCCGGGCAACGGGCCGGCCAGCCTGCAACTCAACCCGGATCGCGAACGCATAGCGGTCGATTTCGAGGGCAATATCTAGATCACCAAGTGGCACATGCGGGCGCGCCGGGTCGCGAAAGCGTTCCACCTCGCCGCCGGCCAGGATCAATCGACGAATGGCTTCGGGATCGCCTGGTCTGCCTTCCAGAAGATTCCGCAAATGCAATGCGCACAGCTCATCCTCGTTCGTCCGGATCGTGCCATTGTCGCCCATCGCGACGATGGTGACGCGATCGGGGGCGCCCGCACGCAGCGCCCGCGCGGTGGCGCTCGCCGTTACCAATGATGCGGCGTAGAGGCGGTCCGCCCCGCCAGCGGCGGCGATGATGCCCTGCGTCCCCGCGCTTGTCCGCTGGGCGATGGTGGCGCCCTGGAGTGCGGTGCCCAACAGCTCGGACGGAGAGTTGCCGAAATCGAACCCGACAGGCTTGCGGCCCCGAACCTCGCCCATGCACAGTTGGGCTGCGCCGCTGCCGCGCAGCGCCAAGGCTTCTTCGATCGTACTGACCATGAGAATCTGACAGACACCGTTTGCCAGCGCGACGGCCGCCGTCGTGAAAGCGCGAAACACGTCGATGACGGCAACGTTGCCCGTTGCCCTCGCCGCACCCGCCAGGAGGCTGTCAATCAACACGTCCATGGTCAGCCCTCGACGATGGGATAGGTATGATCATGCCATCGGAGACCCGACCGCAATCATTGTTCATGTCTACGTGTTCGCGCTGCACAAACCCTCCCACCCCTGCCATATTCGGGGCATGAAAACGCATCAGATCGTCGCGCACGCCGGAGCCTTCCGGATCCAGGCCACCAGCCCGACGGGGAAGCACTGGCTGCTGTCGCGGGTCTACCCGACCGAGGCGGAAGCGCAGACGCGACTGGGGGCGCTGGATGCGATGGCGGAGGCCGACCAGCAGATGAAGGTCCTCGCCGCACAGCCCCGGCCCCGGGACGCGCACGCGTAATGTCCCACGCGTCATGCCCTAGGGAATCGCGCGCGGTTTCAACTCGGGGTTGCGGCGCAGGAGCGGAACGAGCCCACCGCGGAAGGGTTGGCGCGCTGCTGCGCTCCCGTAATCGTCATCATTTTCGCGAGTACTGCCCAGCCGGTTCGCTGAAGCCCTTGAGTCGAATCGGAAAATGGTTACCAGATCGCGACCTTCTCGCATAGGAGGCGATAATGGCGACTGCTCCGTCCAACCCGATGCTGACCACGCTCAAGGAGACAATGATCTCGATCGTGCGCAGCGACATGGCCGATCTGTCGGCGCGTCAGCTCGCGGTGTTCATGAAGATCTATCTGGAGCCGGCGACGGATCATACCGTGCGCGGCCTGGCGGCTGAGCTGAAAGTTTCGAAGCCGGCAATCACGCGCGCGCTGGATCGACTGGAAGAGGCGAAATTCGCGAAGCGCGAGGAAGACAAGCGCGACCGCCGCAGTGTGATCGTGCGCAAGACGCCGGGCGGCACCGCATATATGCGGACGCTGGGCGGGTATCTGACCGCGGCGGCCAAGGTCGCGAAGAAGGGCTGATTCGAGCGTTCTGGGACCGAGCTCACCGTCGCGGCGAGATGCGCTGGCGTCTGCCGCGGGCCTGTGCGATCGAGGCGATGGTAGAACGGGGCGGCGTTGGCCGCTCCGTTGTTTGTGTGGCTCGCGCGCTGGTGGGCCTATCCTGCTCTGTTGAACCCTGGCTGGACCGGCGCCGCGCGGGCATGATTCGCGTGTGACCGGTGCGGGGCCCCGCGCGCTGCAGCGGGAGAGCAGCGGATGGCGGGCGATCCACCCTGGATGCAGTTCACCGACGCCAACAGCGTGCCGCTCGCCGGGATGCTGAGCGGCTTCCTGATCGGCAGCCTGTTGGCGGGCTGGCCGCCGTTCAGCGCGCGGCTTTATGCGCTGCTGATCTCGAACAGTACGACGGTTGTGCGGCGGATCGGGTATGTCGCGCTGGTGTGGTCGACGGGGGCATTGATCGCGCGTGTGTATTTCGGGATTGATCTGATGCCTTGGGGTGAGGCCTACCTCTAGACGGTCGGCAAGCGACCGGGGGATGAGGAATGGTTCGCCTCGGATGGGTTGGATCGGTTAGTGCGGATAACCAACTCCTGTGGCCGGAGGCCATCATATCGGTTCATTCCCTTCCGATCCCGTCGATGATCGCGCCGCGCGGAACGGCGCGCCGGGCGAGGCCGCGGGATGGTTGCGCCCGCGGTCGGGAAGCTCACCGGGACGGGCACCGCCGGATGCGGTTAGGTGCCGCGGGGGATGTGGGCGCGCGATGGGTCAACCCATTCCGCCCCTGGTCCGCCGGGGCGCTCGACCTGTGTCCCGCGGGAAGACGCGATACACCTGTTGGCCGAGCCAACCTGTGGTGGGGGTTGAGGATATGAGCATACAGGAAAGTAGGACCCGGCGGGTCGGACTGGCGACGACGCGCTTGCTGGTGCAGGTGTCGGGATCGCGACAGAGCCCCATGAACCGTGGGGATGGTGCGCGATGGTTAGGCCTCGGGGGGCTATTCCGCCGGTGACTCCCTGGGGCGAGATTGTTCCGGCCCACTGCGCCGCGCAATGACTGGGGGGAAGACCCCAGCACCTGTTGGCGTGGCGGCGGCAGGGGACGTCTCCCGTGCCGTGCTGACGCGAGACTGCGTGGTCCGCTTGGGCGTCGCACTCGCACAGCGTGGCAAGACCCTATGTCCCTGTTGGGCGGCGCGGCATGAGTGGGAACTGGCCGGAGTTGGATCGGCGGCGCGGGCAGCGGCGGCATGGCGACCGACGGGCCGATGCCACCAACACGCGCCGCACCCACCTTCATTGCGTTGTTCCTCGTGGCCACAGTGGCCATCGTCTATACCGCGCTGACCCCGTTCCGATGGTACTACCGGCCGGACGACCAGGTCGATGCGATCGCCACGCTGCTGAGCACGATCGGCGACGTGGACCAGGCGGGCGATCCGCCGGCCATCCTGCTGTTCGTGCCATTCGGCTTCCTGGCGGTCTACGCGATGCCGCTCGACGTGGTGGCGCGGATCCGGGTGGCCGGCGCGGTGATGGCGGCGGGGCTGCTGAGCGCCTGGATTGAGCTGGCGCGCTACCAGGACGTGGGCCAGACGACGACGACGGGACATGTCTATGCCAGCGCTCGGGGCTGGCATCGGCGCGGGACTGGCACTGGTGGCGCAGCACCCGCGGTGGTCGTTGATGGGCTCGCCGGGCGTGGAACGGGTGGAGCTGATCCTGCTGATCATGTGGGCGGGGGACCGGCTGTATCCGTACATTCCGGTGGCGAACCCACACAGCGCGCGGGAGATCGTCGCCCCGTTGCTGCTGCCGGTGCTAAGCGAGCCGTTGGGGTTGGCGCGCGCGGCGGTACGATGGCTGGTGGTGGCGTACCTGGCCGAGACGCTGGGCGGCTGGCGGTGGGCGCAGTTCTTCGCGTTGTTCGTGTTCGGGGAATTCGCCGGGCGGGTGCTGATCGCCGGGCACGCGCTGTCGCAGCCGGATATGCTGGGCGCGGTAGTGGCGTTCGTGCTGTGGCTGGTGCTGCGGCACGTGGTGCTCGGGCGGCTGTTGCTGGCCGTCGCGTTCGCGGCGCTGGTGGTGGTGGTACGGCTGGCACCGTTTGATTTCGTCGGCCTGCCGCACGGGTTCGGCTGGCTGCCGTTCCAGTCGCTGATGACCGGCTCGACGGGGCAACTGGTGCGTGGGATTTTTTCGGATGCGTTCCTGTATGGCGGATTGATCTGGCTGCTGACGCGATTGCGGCTGTCGTTCGCATTTGCGACGGCGTTGACGGTGACGCTGTTGCTGCTGATCGCCGCGGCGCAATCCTGGACGTCGGGGCCCGCGGGGGAGATCACCGATGCGGTGGTTGCGGCGTTGATTGGGTCGGTGCTGTTCCTGCTGGGCGGCGATGAGACGGCGGAGGGATCGGATCGGTCAGACGCGCCCGATCGTCGCGGCCCACAGTACCGCCAGACGGTCGCCAAGGCCGCGCGGCGCCGCGGGCGCGGGCACGCGGGCGAGGTCGCGGCGCGCGAGTACGGCGGGGAGCGCGGCAGGGATGGCGGCGCGTGCTGGGCGTGGGGCGTGGGCGAGCAGGTTGGCGCCCTCGCGTGCCAGGTCGTGCAGGACCGGAGCGAGCGCGGGCGTGTCCGGGGCTGAAATGACAGAATCGGGTGAAAGGCCATGTGCGGCGAGACAGTCGGCCGGCAACAGACACCGGCCCTGGCGGGCCAGCGCTGGTGCCGCGCGCAGCATCCCGGCGATGCCATACGCCGTGCCAAGACTTCGGATCGATTCGGGAGCGGACGCACCCAGGCAGCGTGCGGCGGTCACCGCCAGCCCACCCGCGGTGCCACGTAGATACGCCAACCAGTCCGATACTGTATCTATTTGTGGCTCCACCTCGATCTCGCGCGCATCGATCAGCGCCAGCAGATCGTCGCGCGCCAGGGCACCGGCGGCGAGCGCCTCGCTGAGCGGCGTCGCCACTTCATGCGTCCGCGCCGCACCCTCGACCACCTCACGCCACCACTGCAATCGGATCAGCGCCAGCGGCGGCTCCCGCACCGCCTCGCGCGCCCGCGCCAGCTCGTGGTTGAACGCATACAGCGCCAGCAGCGCGCCCCGCCGCTCGGCCGGGGCGAACAGCGCGCTCAGGAACCGGTCCGGATCATGCCGGCGCACGAAGGCGAGCAGGTCCGTCATGACGTCCTCATCAGGGCGCCTGCCCCTCGCGCATCCGTCATCGCCCGGAGGTGGCGCGGAGCGCGCGGGCGTGCAAGTTTGGCGGTCGGACCGGCCCACGCGCGGGCGTGGACCGGGGGGATCCATCTTTCAGTGCAACGCAGCGGAGAACGCGCCATGGCATTCGAACTACCCAGCCTGCCCTATTCCAAGACCGCCCTGGCGGCAAAAGGGATGTGCGAGGAAACCCTCGACCTGCATCACGGCAAGCACCATCAGGCCTATGTCACGGCTCTGAACGGCTTCGTTGAGAAAGACGCGAGCCTGCAGGGCAAGTCGCTGGACGACATCGTGAAGGCGACGACGGCGGCCGGTGGCCCGGTGTTCAACAACGCCGGCCAGCACTGGAACCACATCATCTTCTGGAACTGCATGAGCCCGACCGGCGGCGGCATCCCAGGCAAGTTGGAGAGCAAGATCACCAGCGATTTCGGCTCGGTCGCCAAGTTCAAGGATGAGTTCAAGGCCGCTGGTGTCAGCCAGTTCGGTTCGGGCTGGGCGTGGCTGGTGCTGGCGTCCGACGGCAAGCTGAAGGTGACCAAGACGCCGAACGGGTCGAACCCGCTGGCGACCGGGGAAGGCAAGGCGCTGCTCGGCTGCGACGTGTGGGAGCACGCCTATTACCTCGACTTCCGCAATGTTCGCCCGAACTACCTGCAGAACTGGATCGACAACCTGGCGAACTACGAATACGCCGCCGCCCAGCTCTGAGCGACGCGTGGTTTCCCTCTCCCGCCGCGCGGGAGAGGGCAGCGCGGTGGCGCCGGGCTGGAGCTAGCTCGCCTTTTCCTTTGCCGGCTTGGCGTCGTTGGCCGCCTGCGGCTTGATCACGCTGGTGATCGTCTCGCGCAGCACCGTCACCTTCATGTTCGGCGCGATCTCCACCTCGATCTCGTTGCTCTCGACCTGCTTGCCGTCCTTGTTGGTCACCATCGGCACGCGCTGCACCACGCCCAGGATGCCGCCGCCGGTCACCACCTTATCGCCCCGCTTCAGCGCGCTCAGCATCGAGCGCATCTCCTTCTGCTTTTGCTGCTGCGGGCGGATCAGCAGGAAGTAGAACACCACGAAGATCAGTACCAAGGGCAGGAACTGGGTGGCATTGCCGAACAGCCCAGAAAGGCCGCCGAGGTCCTGCGCGTAGGCGGGCGAGATCAGCATGGGGGAGCGGCTCCTGTGCCGGTGAAGAGGTTGGGTTGCCGGGATCGGGCCGGGACCATAGTTTCCGCCCCCCGCACGTCAAGCTGTTCCGGCGCCACGCCGGCAGAAGGGAAGACATGGCCGACCACCTCTCGCCCGATACAAGCCTGCTGGACCTCGTGACCCGCATCGCCGATGCGCTGGACCGGCTCGCGCCCCCGCCGCCGCCGCCGGTGACGCTGACCGCGGCCGACGCCTTCGTCTGGCATCCCGTCCCGCCGCGCCTGGCGCCGGTGCCGGTGGTCTCCCGCGTCGCCATCGACCTGCTCAAGGGGGTCGACCGCCAGAAGGACCTACTACTGGAGAACACGCTGCGCTTCGCCGCCGGCCTGCTCGCCAACAACGCCATGCTCTGGGGCGCGCGTGGGATGGGCAAGTCCTCCCTGGTCAAGGCATCGCACGCCGAGGCCAACCGCCGCACCCCCGGCAGCCTCGCGCTGATCGAGATCCACCGCGAGGACATCCGCACCCTGCCGTCGCTGCTGGAGGTCCTGCGCGACCAGCCCCGGCGCTGCCTGATCCTCTGCGACGACCTCTCATTCGAGAAAGAAGACTCTGATTATAAAGCATTAAAATCCATTCTCGAAGGCGGTATCGAGGGCCGCCCCGACAACGTCCTGTTCTACGCCACCTCCAATCGGCGCCACCTGATGCCGCGCGACATGATCGAGAACGAGCGCTCCACTGCCATCAACCCCTCGGAGGCGACCGAGGAAAAGGTGTCACTGTCCGACCGGTTCGGCCTGTGGATCGGCTTCCACAACTGCGATCAGGACACGTTCTTCGCAATTATCGACGGCTACGCGGCGGCGCTGCACCTCCCGATCGCAGCGGACACGCTGCATGCCAAGGCGGTGGAATGGTCGGTGACCCGTGGCAGCCGCTCCGGCCGGGTCGCCTGGCAGTTCGTCCAGGACCTGGCCGGGGAGCTGGGCGTCAAGCGCGCATAGAAACGGTGCATTGGCCTCGGGTACGTCGGAGCTGGTATCCGCCCTGAGCAGTCACGGCGTCGCGCCTGCGAAGGCAGGCATCTATCACAGATGCGGAAGGTCATGCGCATCTGGTGCCATACCGGAATAAGCACCCGTCTGAAATCTATGATCCCGCCCGCCGTGCGAGCACTGGACATGCGAACCCTGTGAAAGGCGTTGCGTGCCCGTGCTGACGCATACCGCAATCGATGCTGTCCAGAAATATAGCCGGTCGGCTTATTGTGACGCCCGGCTCGGGCCAACAAGGGTTGCACCCCCATCGACACCCAGGATCTGGCCGGTGATGTAACGCGCCTGCTCGGACAGCAGGAAGCGCACGGCGGCGCCGATGTCCCAACCAGTACCCTCACGCCCCAGCACCGAGGCTTTGCGGCGCGTGTCGCGCGCCTGCTCGGTCATGCCGCGCGCGTAGACCATCGGCGTATAGACCGGCCCGGGGAACACGCAGTTGGCGCGGATACCATCCGGTCCGTGATCAACCGCCAACGCCTGGGTCAGCGCGATCACCGCGCCCTTCGACACACTGTACGCCGTCAGGCCACGCGGCCGCAGCGCGGAGATCGAGGAGATGTTGACGATCGCGCCGCCGCCAGCAGTACGGATCATTGCCGGAATGGCATGCTTGCAGGTCAGGAACATGCTGTCGACATTCACGTGCATCACGCGCGCCCAGGCCTCTTCGGACTCCTCGACGACGCTACCCTTGCTGCCGATGCCGACATTGTTGTCGAGGCAATCCAACCGGCCCCAGCGGGACACGGCATCGTCGACCATGGCGGCACATTGCACGGACTCGGTCACGTCGTACGTTGCCGCGGCTGCGGTGCCGCCTTCCGCGGCGACCATCGCCACGGTGTGCTCGGCGAGGGTCAGGTCGCGATCGACCACCAGCACGCGCGCGCCCGCGCGCGCGAGCAGAATGCAAGCCGCGCGGCCATTGCCGATGCCATCACCCGCCGCGCCACCGCCGGTGACGATCGCCACCTTGCCAACCAGACCCCATTCCTCGTTCGGCGACATCACACCCACGCCCTTTCTCCGTCTCATGCATCCGACGGGTCACACGGGCGGGAGTGTGAGACATCCGATCCAGCGGGTCCACTGCGCCAAGCCCGCGTGCGCCAAGCCCGTCCTGGCCCGCGTCCTTGCGCGATGGATGATCCCGGTGTCACCTCACACGCGCGACACGTGGTGAAGAGAGAGGGAGGTGATGCGAACCTTCGTCGCGCTGATGCGTGGCATCAATGTCGGATTAACGCGCAAGTTGCCCATGACGGCGCTGCGGGAAGTGTGTCTCGATCTCGGCTTGCGGCATGCGGAAACCTATATTCAGAGTGGGAATCTGATTGTTGACGCCAATGGTCGGGCAGACGATGTCCGCGATTTGCTGGAGTCGAAACTAACAGCGCGCTTCGGCTTCCTGGTGGAGGTCGTGGTCCGCGACACGACCACGTGGGGGCAATACGTCGCCACCAATCCATTCGCGGGCGATGCTGATGCGCTGCCCAAGATGGTGCACCTGTATCTGTCCCGCGATCGCGTGGCGCCGGATGCCGCGAAGGCTTTGCAACAACGTGCACGTACGAGGGAACGTGTCGTTATGGCAGGTGGCGCGCTCTGGATTGACTACGGCGCCGACGGTGTCCACGGGTCAAAGCTCAGCCCGCCTCTCATCGACAAAGCGTGTGGATCGCCGACAACCGGTCGCAATTGGAACAGCGTGCTGAAAATTCGCGCGCTGGTCGACGCGCGGAGGCGAACAGGGTTGACCGCCACGCCATAGGGGACGGGCGGGCCGGCGGCGCGCGCGTGTCAGGCGAGCGAGTGGCCGCGGCTGCAACACCAGAGCCTCGCTGTTTAGCCCGCCATCGCCGGCTGACCCGCCCGCGCGGGGCGGTTCACCACCGCTCGTGCGCCCCTCGCCGCCGCCACAACCTGATCCGCGATCATCTGTGCCGTGGCCGCGGACAGCGTCCAGCCCAGATGGCCATGGCCGGTGTTGTAGAACACCCCGGCACAGCGCCCTGCCCGCACCCGCGGCATCATGTCCGGCATCATCGGCCGCAGCCCGGCCCATGGCACGGCGAGGTCAGTCTCGACGCCCGGAAACATCGCGCGCGTCCAGTCGACCAGCGGCCGCACGCGATCGGCGCGGATGTCGCGATTGTCGCCACTGAACTCCGCCGTGCCCGCCACACGCAATCGGTCGGCGCCCAGGCGGCTGGTGACGATCTTCGCCTTATCGTCCAGCAGGCTGACCCATGGCGCGGCATCCTGGCCGGCCTCGGTATCCAGCGGCAGGGTGATGGAATAGCCCTTCACCGGATAAACATTCAGCCGGTCGCCCAACATCGCGGCAAACCGCCGGCTGGCGACGCCGGCACAGACCACGACTGAATCGCCGCGCACCAGCGCGGTCTCGGTTTCGCCCAGGGGACGGCAGATGGCCTCGATGCCACTGTTGACAGTCGCGATCGCTTCGATCGTGACGTCGGTCAGGAACGTCGCGCCGCGGCGCACGCACGCATCGGCCAGGCCGCGCACGAACTTGTGGATGTCACCGGTGGTATCCGATGGCGTGAAAAAACCGCCGAAGTGATCACCCCGCAGCGCGGGCTCGATCGCGGCGATCTCCTCCGGCGTCACCGGCCGGCGATCCAGGCCACCCTCCATCAGCAGCTCGTTCGCCTTCAGCGCCCGCGCGAAGCTGGCCTGGTCGGGATAGATATTCAGGATGCCGCGACGCTGCAGGTCGAAATCGATCCCTTCTCGCTCGGCCATCGCGAACAGATGCTGGCGCGCGGCAATGGCCAGGCGCGTCGTCTCGATCGTGTTGGCGCGGTAGTTGCCGATGTTGCCAACGAACTCCGCCAGCCACGAATACTTGTGCCAGCTCGGCGACAGGTTCAGCAGCAGCGGTGCATCCTTGCGGAACAGCCACTTGACGCCCTTCAGCACGGTGGACCAGCTATTCCAGACCTCGGCGTTGCAGGCCGAGAGCTGGCCGCCATTGGCGTAGGAGGTTTCCATAGCAGGGTAGCGGTTGCGGTCGATGACCGTGACCGTGCAGCCCCGGTTGAGCAACGCGTAGGCGGTGGTCACACCGGTGATGCCGGCGCCGACAACGATGACATGAGGCATGGGGGGAGTCCCTTCGCGGCTGGCCTCGATGAGCCGGCGAAATGCCCCGGCCCGATAGCTCCCCATCTGTCATTGGTGCCTGAGAGCTTACCCCGGGCCGCATGCGGTCCTCGGGCTTCCCCTTCGGCGGACGCCGCGAAGCGTCTCTCTCCAGATTGCCTGACGCCGCAGTCCGTTTGCCTGAGAGTTTCCGGGGGGGTTGCTCCGTCGGCCCCGATCCTGGCGGACCGGTGTCTCCTGCGTCGTCGTCTTCGGCGGGCGGCATGTAACGCCCGCGCGGTCGGACGAGCAGCGGCGATTTTGCATAGCTGGACGCGCGCGCACGTCGCGCGGGTGCCATCATTCCGCCAAAGGATGCGTCATGTCTTCGGGGCGAACCCAGGCGTCGAACTGCGCTTGCGTAACGTAGCCGAGCTTGAGGGCGGCCTCGCGCAGCGTTAGGCCCTCACGATGCGCGGTCAGCGAAATGCGGGCAGATTTCTCGTAGCCGATATGCGGGTTCAGCGCGGTCACCAGCATCAGCGAGTTGTTGAGGTTGGCATCGATGCGCTTCGTGTTGGGTTCGATCCCGACCGCGCAGTGGTCGTTGAAACTGCGGCAGGCATCAGCCAGCAGGTCGGTGGCCTCGATCACGTTGTGCAGCATCACCGGCTTGAAGACATTGAGCTGGAAATTGCCCTGCGAGCCGGCGAAGGCCACCGCCGCATCGTTGCCGAACACCTGCACGCACACCATGGTCACGGCCTCGCACTGCGTCGGGTTGATCTTGCCGGGCATGATCGACGACCCCGGCTCGTTCTCGGGGATCAGCAGCTCCCCCAACCCGGCGCGCGGGCCGGAGGCGTACCAACGCACATCGTTCGCCAGCTTCATCAATGCCACCGCCAGCGTGCGCAGTGCGGCGGAAGCATTGACCATCGCCTCGTGCCCGGCCAGCGCGGCGAACTTGTTCGGGGCCGAGACGAATTCCTTGCCGGTCTCGGCGCTGACATAGCGCGCGACCGTCTCGCCGAAGCGCGGGTGCGCGTTCAGGCCGGTGCCAACCGCGGTACCGCCGATCGCCAGTTCGCGTAGCGCCGGAAGAGACGCGGTGACAAAGTCCATCGCCTGGTCGAGCTGGGCCACCCAGCCGGAGATCATCTGCCCCAGCGTCAGCGGCGTGGCATCCTGCAGATGCGTGCGGCCGATCATGACAATATCGGTGAAGGCGCGCGCCTTGGCGTCCAGCGTATTGCGCAGCGTTTGCACCGCGGGGAGCAGGCGGTTGGCGATCTCCTCAACCGACGCGATGTGCATCGCGGTGGGGAACGTGTCGTTCGATGACTGGCTATGGTTCACGTCGTCGTTGGGATGGATCTTGTGCGAGCCAAGCGCGCCACCCGCCAGTTGGGTGGCGCGGTTCGCGATCACCTCGTTGGCGTTCATGTTGGTCTGCGTGCCAGAGCCGGTCTGGAAGACGACGAGGGGGAATTCGGCATCGAGGGTGCCGTCGATCACCTCCTGCGCGGCGCGGGCAATCAGCTCGGCCTTGTCCGCGGGAAGCTGGCGCAGCTCCCGGTTGGCTGCCGCGGCGGCCTTCTTGAGGATGCCGAGGGCGCGGATCACCGGACGGGTGAAACGGAACCGGTCGACGCCGATCGGGAAGTTCTTGTGCGAGCGCTCAGTCTGCGCACCCCAGAGACGGTCAGCGGGGACGTGGACCTCGCCCAGGGCGTCGTGCTCGATGCGGGTGGCGGACATGGATGGCTCCTGCTTGGGCCTGAATACGAGGTCCCCGTCCCGTCGCGGGAACCACAGTTCATTTACCCCACCAGATTGGCGTTGATGTAATCGAAGTTGATATCGTCCCCGAGACCCGGCTGCTGCGATAGATGCACGTACCCCTCGTCGTCCATCGGGTCTGGTCGCGCATTCAAGTATTCTGGCACCTCGTCGTAATCCAGGAACGGATGCAGCAGCCCCCGCTCATACCAGCGCCCGTTGATCTGCACCGCGCACAGCGTCAAATTGCCGGCACCGCTGCCGTGGATCTCGCATTCCATCCCAAATGATTCCGCCAAGTGGATGCATTTCAGTGCCGGCACGATCCCGCCGACATCGTGCACCCCGGTGCGGGAGATGTCCCCGGCCCCGGCCCGGATCCATTCCGCCCGCGTGTGGAACTTGCCGTCCGCCGTCTCCGGCCCGATCACCGGAATATCAAGGTTCTGCGACAACCACGCATAAGAGCTGATGGAGAACTCGTTCATCGGCTCTTCATACCAATGATAGTTCAGCTTCTGCAGTTCTCGCCCCAGCCACAACGCCTCGCTGCGGCTGTAACCGTGATAGGCATCGAGCATCAGCTTCACCTCCGGGCCTACCGCCTCGCGCACCGCGGCACAGGCCTTCACGTCCATGCGCGTGTCGGGTGCCCAGGATACCGGCTTCATCCAGGTGTGCAGCTTGATCGCCTGGTAGCCTCGGCGCAGCAGCCACTCGGCATAGCGCGCGTAATCGTCCGGCGTGGCCAATCCGCCCGCCATCTCATCGCCACACATCGTGCTGCCATAGGCCGGCACCTTGTCGCGCGCGGCGCCGATCAGCTTGTAGACCGGCACGCCCAGCACGCGGCCCGCGAGGTCCCACAGCGCCATGTCGACGATCGCAAGCGTGCGGTCGGTGAGCTGGCCGCCACTGCCGCGTTGCCAATGTGCCAGGCCGTGCCACAGCTTTTCGCGATCATACGGATGCTTGCCGATCAACACCGTACGGACGAAATTGTTCACCAGATTGGGGCGCACGACTTCGGTGGGTGCGAAACAGTGACCCTCGGCACCGTCATCGGTGACGATGGTCAGCAGGCTCTGCCGCACCTGATGCGGGTCGCCCGGATGGCTGTGTCCATCGCTGTCGCGGACCTGGCGCGAGGTATGGACGAAGGTGCGTACCTTGATATCGACGATGCGCATGGCGGTTCCCTCCGGTTCGTTGCGCGACCGGTTCCGCCGGGCGCGAGGCGCTACGCCGGCACCTGCCCGACGCGTGTGACCAGCGGGCTGCGCCGGCGGGCGCGCCATAGCAGATACAGCGCGATCGCCGCGTTGGCGACGTTGAAGGCCACGCCGTTGGCGAAGGCCGCACGGTACGACCCGGTCCAGTCGTAGATCACGCCCGACATCCAGCCGCCCAGCGCCATGCCGAACAGCGTCATCATGATCACCACGCCAACGCGGCGGCCAGCCTCTTTCGCGGGGAAGCACTCGCGGATGATGATGGCGTAACTGGGCACCAGACCACCTTGCACCAGGCCAAAGAACGCCGACGCAACGTAGAGACCGTCGAGGCTGGTGAGCCCGAGATACAGCGTCAGGGCCACCGTCTGCGCGATCGAGCCGATCAGCAGCGCGGCAATGCCGCCAATGTGGTCGGCGACCCAGCCAGAGGTGACGCGGCTGACCACACCAAAGCCCAGCATCAGCGACAGCATCTCCGCGCCGTGCTGGGCGCCGTATCCCAGGTCGCCGCAATAGGCGACGATGTGCACCTGCGGCATTGCCATTGCGATGCAGCAGCACAGACCGGCAATTGCGAGCAACGTTTGCAGCGTCGAGGGGCGCAGGCCAAGCATGCCGAGACGGGGCGGTACCGGCGGGCGCCCGGAGCCGTGACCGGGCGGACGGCCGCGCAGCAGCAGCGCCAACGGCAGCATGGTGACGACGCAGAAGATCGCAATGCCGAAATGGGTCGCGCGCCAGCCGTACAGCGCGATACCGTGCTCAACCACGGGTGGCCATAATGTTCCAGCGGCGTAGTTGCCGCTGGCGGCGATCGAAACGGCAATGCCACGGCGGCGGTCGAACCAGTGCGAGATCTCGGCGACCAACGGCACGAACGTCGCGGAACAGCCGAGGAAGCCGATCAACCCGCCATAGGCGAGCGCGAACGTGGTGGGGCCCGGCGCCAGGCCGGCGGCGACATAGCCGAGGCCCAGAGCTATCGCGCCGCCGACCACCGGCAGGATGACCCCGGCGCGGTCCGCGACCCAGCCCATCAGCACGCCGCCGAAGGCGAAGCCGACCATGGAGAGGGTGTAGGGCAATGAAGCCGCGCCACGATCGATGGCAAACTCCGCCTGCACCGCGGGCAGCGCGACGACGACAGACCACATGCCAACGCCACCGATCGTGCTGAGCAGCACGGCGACGCCGAGGCGAAACCACGCGTAGGGGGAGTCCACCTCGCGCGTTGAGGGAGCTGCGGAAGACACGGTTGGACTGGCGATTCGTTGTTGCGGGCAGCCTAGACGAACGCGAGGGCGGAGTGGACGGGCCAATTCGGATGGCGGGACGTGGACCTTCGGGGACCGGGGCGCGGCCGTTGCCGGCGGTGGGCAGGCAATTTCACCACGAAGTTAGCCGGCGGCCGGCTGACTTCGTGGTGAGATCTTCGTCGGACAGACCGCTCAGACCACGGGACGAGAGGCCATAGCCGGCGGCAATGCCAACAGCGCGGCCGCAACCGCCAGCACCGACAACGTCGCGAAGGTGATCAGCGAGACGGTATAATTTCCTGTCGCGTCACGCATAATCCCGGACAGCAACGGCCCCGCCGCCTGCGCCAACACCTGGAACGGCAGCGCCACACCGCGGATCGCGCCATAACTCCGCCGCCCGAAATAATCCGCCCACGCCACCGGTGGCAGTGACAGCAGCCCACCGATCCCGAGCCCGAACACCATGGCGGCGCCGGTGAAGGTCGCCACCGTGCTCGCGGCGAGCAGCCCGACCACACCCACCGCCTGCAACGTGCCCACCGCGGCCAGCATGAAACGGATCGGCACACGGCGCGGCAAGAACCCGAACCCCAAGCTGCCGCAGCCCGAGGCCAAGGAGAACGCGCTGACGATCGCCGCCGCCGTGGTGGGCGTGAGACCGCGCTCTACCAAATAGGCCGCCTGGTGCAACGAAACCCCCGCCTGCACCGGATAACCAAAGACGGTGAACAGGGCGAGCAGCCAAAAGGCGCGGGTGCGCAGGGCCTGCGGGCGGGTGAAGCTGGGTTCTGGCTCGGTGGCGTGTTGGGATTGCGAGGTGGCCGACACAACGGCGGCGCCATCGGGTCGCAGGCCGAGGTCCTCGGGCGCACGCACCAGCAGCAGCGCGCTGGGCAGGAAGCCGACCGCAAACACCGCGGCGCCCACGGCGATCCAGCCGGCGCGCCAACCACCAAACAGCATCGCACCCTGGGCGATCAGCGGCAGGCAGACCAAGCCCATCATCTGCGAGGCGGTGGCGATCGCGTTGGCCGTCGCGCGGCGGGTGATGAACCAGTTGTTCACCGCACCGTAGATACCGAGGTCGAACGGGCCGGCGAAGTTCATCCGGATCAGGCAATAGAGCAGGTAGAACACCAGCAGCGACGTGGTCAGCGACAGCGCGGCGCACGCGGCGGCGGTGGTCAGCACGGCAATCGAGAGGACCAGGCGCGCTCCAGTTCGATCCAGCATGCGGCCAAGTCGGGGCGAGCTGAGCGCGGCCAACAGGCCGCCGAGCGAGGCGGCGCCGGAAATAGCGGTGCGGGACCAGCCGAAATGCTGGGTCATTGGCTCGACGAAGACCGACAGGATGGCGACGCCCCCACCGGCGCGCGCAAAGCCGGCGCAACAGACGGCAAACAGGATCACCCAACCGTAGAAGAACGGCAGGCGGCGCGGCAGGGTGGTGGCGAGCAATGACATGCCAGGGTGAGTATGGGCGAACCAACGCCAGATCGCGAATTTGCCCAACTTTCGATAACAGTTCAACATGATACCAAACTGTACTGATGCTGCGCAAAAAACAGCGAGGCACGCTCGGGGAGGTTCCGGCATGAACGATCGGTTCGCGGTCACGGCACTGGGAGAATGTCTGCTGACCAGTGCCGGCGTTGGCACAGATCTATGTGTGTACAACCATCGACGATCCGTTGGCGACCAATGGTCAAGCAGTGGTGTACGGGATCAGCAGCAACGGCGTGCTGTCGGGCAGGTATTTCGACGCGACCGGCTCGTATGCGTTCATTGATGACAACGGTACCGTCACGGCGGTGGACGACCCCTCGTACCCCGGCCGCGCTACGGGAGGTGGTCTGAGTGATTCCAACACGGTCGCGGGGTTCGACAGCGCCTATGGCGGCCGGCAGCAGATCGGGTTCGTGTCGTCTGACGGCAATCTCACCTATCTCGCCTATCTCGCCGATCCGCTGGCGGAGCCCAATTACACCGTGGCCGAGGGTGTAGATGATTCAGCGACCGCCGTCGGCATTTGCGATGCCGCGAGTGATGCCGGGGAGAATGGGTTCATCGCGACAGAGGAAAGCGTTCCGGAGCCAGCACCGATCGCGATGCTGACGGCAGGAATCGCCGGCATAACGGTGGCTCGCAGGCGCTGCCAAAACTGATCAGACCATGGCGCGGTGTGCATCCCGCATCCAATCCGGTCTATGATGCGAGCTTGATGCGACAACGCTTGTAACCGGATAAAGGGCGCGATGGACGCTGTCCCAACCGTAACCACCACACCGCTCCGCCGCGCCGCCTATATCGACGCCGCCCTGTTCCGTACCGAACAGCAACGCGTGTTCGCCGGCGGATGGATCGCACTCGCCTTTGCACACCAGATCCCCGACCCTGGCGATCAACTGCCGCTGGAGGCCGCCGGCCTGCCACTGGTCGCGGTGCGCACGCGCGAAGGCGCCATCCGGGTCTTCCACAACGTCTGCCGCCATCGCGCGTCGCTGGTGGTGCCCGTGCCTGTGAGGGGCCAACCGACGCTGCGCTGCCCGTATCACGGCTGGGCGTATGGGCTGGACGGCACGCTGCGCGCGACGCCGCTCTGGGACGGCAGCCGCGCGCCCGCGCCCAGCGCCTTGGATCGCGGCGCGCTCGGCTTGCGTGCTGTGCGCAGCGGAGTCTGGAGCGACGTGGTGTGGATCGACCTGTCCGGCACCGCGCCACCGCTGGAGGAACACGTGCGGCCGCTGACCACGCTGTGGCAAGGCTACGACATGGCCACACTGCGGCTGGCCCATTACGAGACCGGGCAGATTGACGCCAACTGGAAGCTGGCGATCGAAGCCTCGGTGGAAAATTACCACGAGCCGTTCGTGCACGCGCATTTGCCGGCACGGCTCGACGACGCACAGCCGACCTTCGCTGATGTGGCGGGGGGCGCGATGTTCGGTTTCGTCACCGAAGCGGATGCCGCGCTGCGCAGCGACACGCCGCTGGTGCCGCTGCGCGATTCGGCGGCGCGGCGCATGGACAATCTTTGCTACCTGTTTCCGAATGGCCAGCAGAACCTGTTCGGTGGGCTGGCGGTACGCACGATCTGGGTGCCGCTGGGGGTGGATCGCTGCGAGTGGCGAACGAGCTGGTACTTGGTGGGAGACACAGCGGAGGACGACACGCATCGTCCCGCGCGCGAGGCGATGGTCGCGTTCTGGATGCAGTTGCGCGACGAGGACAAGCGCGCGATCGAATGGATGCAGCGCGGGCGCGCCTCGCCGGTGGCGGATAATCTGTTGCTGTCGCCGTTCTGGGAGCGGACTATTGGGGCGTTCCATACGCTGTGGCGCGCGCGCATGGGGGATGCGACGGACGCATGATGGGTGCGCGCGGATGCAAAGAAAATGCAACCCCATATGCACACCGATGAACGCAGATGTCGCATGCTGGTGGAGCCGTTGGTGCGTCCTACCCAACAGGCATGCGGCAAGAACGGGGGTACCGTACGTGGCCATCTGCGTTCAGATGTGTGCGTCTGTGGCTCCATTTTCTTGCTTGCACGAGATCGACTGCTCCCATGACTAACGCTGGCATCCACGTGGCTGTCACAGGCAGCTCCGGCCGGCTGGGCCGGCTGATCGTGCACAAACTGCTTGCGGCCGGCCATGACGTTGTGGGGCTGGATCGAACGCCTGACTCGTCAAGCGGTAGTCGTTTCGTTCAAGGCTCGATACTGGATACCGATGCGCTGGCCTCGACCTTCGCCGGCGCCGATGCCGTGGTGCACACCGCGGCGCTGCTCACCCGCGGCAATACCCAGCCCGACATCTTCGAGGTCAACACGCGCGGCACGTGGAACGTGTTCGATGCCGCCAACCGCGCCGGCGCGCGCCGCGTGGTGTCGTTCTCCAGCGAGTGCGCTGTCGGACAATGCTTCCAACGCGCGATGCGTCCGCCCCGCTATCTGCCGATCGACGAAGCGCACCCGCTCGAACCACAGGACGCCTACTCCCTCAGCAAGCAGCTCGGCGAGGACATCGCCCGCGCGTTCCGTCGCACCGGCGGCCCCAGCGTGGTGATCCTGCGGCCGACTTGGGTGATGTTCCCGATGCCGGCGTCGGAGCTGGAAGCGCGCCGCGCGCTGGGGCATGGCGACATGTGGTGCTGGGTCGCCCCGGATGATGTCGCGGCGGCGACGGTGGCGGCGGTAGCGCTGGAAACCGACTTTGACACCTTCTTCCTCGGTGCCCCGAACACGCTGTGCGAGGCACCCACGCTCGACCGGTTGCGCGCGCGATGGGGCACCCTGCCCGCGCTGCGCGACCCGGGCTTCTATGCCGCCGATCCCACCGCGGGAATTTACGACAGCCGCAAGGCGGGGCAGAAGCTGGGATTCCAGCCGACACGCGACTGGCGCGGCCTGCTTACCCCAGGCTAAGCCGACCGCCGGCCTCACGATCTGGAAGCTGCCCATGTCCGACACACCGCCCGACCGCCTGTCGAACAACCCCACCAGCCCGCATTTCGACGAGGCGGCGCTGGAGCGTGGCATCGGTATCCGCTTCAAGGGCGTCGAGAAAACCAATGTTGAGGAATACTGCGTCAGCGAGGGCTGGATCCGGGTCGCGGTGGGCAAGACGCTGGACCGGCACGGGATGCCGATGACGATCAAGCTGAGCGGCCTGGTAGAACCCTATTTCCGCGACGCGGCAATCGAGGAGTGACGAAGCCGCGCGGCGCGGGTGACGATCCTCCCGTTGCGCTGATCGTTGCTGGGCCGACCGCCAGCGGAAAATCGGCACTGGCGCTGGACCTCGCGCGGCGGATCCGCGGCACCATTATCAACGCAGACTCCATGCAGGTTTATCGGGAGCTGCGCATCCTCACCGCGCGGCCGATGCAGGCGGAGGAGGCGGAACTGCCGCACGCACTGTATGGCGTACGCTCGGCCGCGGAACCCGGCAGCGCCGCGTGGTGGCGGGACGCGGCGCTGGTGGCGATGGCAGGGGCCGCGGCGCACGGAGAAGTGCCAATCTTGTGTGGCGGTACCGGCCTATATTTTAATTCTCTTATCAACGGATTATCGCCAATACCTCCGGTGACACCAGAGGCGCGCAAGGAAGCCCGCGCCCTACTGAAGCAACTCGGCCCCACCGCACTGCATGCGCGGCTGACCGACGTCGACCCAATCACCGCCGCCCGCCTGCGGCCGACGGACAGCCAGCGTCTCGCCCGCGCCTGGGAGGTCTGGCGCAGCTCCAGCCGCGGCCTGGCCGCCTGGCAGGCTGAGCCAGGGGAAGCACCTCCCTGGACCTTCCGCGCCATCCTGCTCGCCCCGCCGCGGGATGTGCTGCGGCCGGCGATCGAGGGACGCTTCGCCGCGATGTTGGCGACCGGCGCGCTTGACGAGGTGCGCGCCCTGCTGGAGCTCGGCCTGGGTCCCACCCTGCCGGCCATGCGCGCGCACGGCGTGCCGGAGCTGGCGGCGCATCTGTGGGGTGAGATCACGCTGGAGGAGGCGACACGGCGCGCAACCCTGGCCACCGGGCAGTACGCCAAGCGGCAGGCGACCTGGTTTCGCCACCACGCCCTGGCGCCAACCGACCACACGCATACGATCCATGCGCGATACGCAAGCCTGACGCAATTTTCGGAACGAAATTTGGGGTCATTATTGAATTTTATTGAAACTCTGGCTTGACGCGCTGCGGCAAACCGGGAATATCCGCCCCCTTCGCCCACTGGACCTATGGTTCGTCGGGCCAAAATGCGATCAAGGAACGCCGCGATGTCCGCAGAACCCGCCCAGTCCGGGGCTGAAATCCTACTTCGCGCTCTGAAGGACCAGGGCGTCGAGGTTATTTTCGGCTATCCGGGCGGCGCGGTCCTTCCGATTTACGACGCGCTGTTCAAGCAGAATGCCATCCGCCATGTCCTGGTGCGCCAGGAAGGCGGGGCGGTGCACGCGGCGGAAGGTTATGCGCGGTCCACCGGCAAGGTCGGCGTCGTACTCGTGACCTCCGGCCCTGGCGCGACCAACGCCGTCACCGGGCTGGTGGACGCGTTGATGGATTCCATCCCGATCGTGTGCCTGACCGGCCAGGTGCCGACCCATCTGATTGGCAACGATGCCTTCCAAGAGGCTGATACCACGGGAATTACCCGCCCGGCGACCAAGCACAACTACCTGGTGAAGAACGCCAACGACCTGGCCCGCGTGGTGCACGAGGCGTTCCTGGTGGCGCGCTCTGGCCGCCCCGGTCCGGTGGTGATCGACCTGCCGAAAGACATCGTCATCGGCAAGGCGCCGTATGCCGAGCCCACTGCGGTGCATCCCAGCTATCGCCCGCAGACCGAGCCCGATGCCGGCCAGGTCGCCAAGGCCGTGGCCCTGCTCAAGGCCGCCAAGCGCCCGATGATCTATGCCGGCGGCGGCGTAATCAACGCCGGGCCGGAGGCCTCGGCGCTGCTGACCAGGCTGGTGCACGCGACCGGCTTTCCGATCACCAACACGTTGATGGGGCTGGGTAGTTTCCCGGCGAGCGATCCACGCTTCCTGGGCATGCTGGGCATGCACGGCACCTACGAGGCCAATCTGGCGATGCACGGCTGCGACGTGCTGCTCGCAGTGGGCGCGCGGTTTGACGACCGGGTGACCGGGCGGCTGAACGCGTTCAGCCAGGGGTCGCGCAAGATCCACATCGATATCGACCCGTCTTCGATCAATAAAAACGTGCCGGTCGAAGTGCCGATCGTCGCCGATGCCAGCCGCGCGCTAAAGGCCCTGCTGGCCGCCTGGCATGCCGATGAAACCCCGGTCGACACACCGGCCGTCACTGCCTGGTGGCGGCAGATCGACGACTGGCGCACCAAGGACAGCCTGAGGTTCACCCAGGACATGGCGCCCGGGGCGATCATCAAGCCGCAGTATGCGATCCAGCGCCTGTTTGAACTGACGCGGGCGGTGAAGCAGGACATCTTCATCACCACCGAGGTCGGCCAGCACCAGATGTGGGCGGCCCAGCACTTCCACTTCGACAAGCCGAACCATTGGATGACCTCGGGTGGCCTGGGCACGATGGGTTATGGGCTGCCGGCGGCGATGGGCGTGCAGATCGCGCATCCGGACGCGCTGGTGATCGACATCGCCGGCGAGGCCAGCGTGCTGATGAACATCCAGGAGATGGGCACGCTGTCGCAGTACCGTCTGCCGGTGAAGGTATTCATTCTGAACAATGAATATATGGGCATGGTGCGGCAGTGGCAGGAGCTGCTGCATGGCGGGCGGTATTCGGAAAGCTACTCGGCGGCGCTGCCGGACTTCGTGAAGCTGGCCGATGCGTTCCACGCCAAGGGGCTGCGCGCCAAGAGCGTCGATCAGCTCGATGATGTCATTCACGAGATGCTGGCCAGCGACATCGCGGTGATTGCCGACATCGCGGTGGATCCGAAGGAGAACTGCTTCCCGATGATCCCATCCGGCGCGGCGCACAACGAGATGATTTTGGGCCCGGAACACGAGGACGAAGCAGCGGGGATCACCGACGAAGGGTTGGTCCTCGTCTAGCGCCAACCCCCTGCCCTTTCGTCATGGCCGGACTCGTCCGGCCATTCCCTCCGCCGGCAGCAAGAGGATGGCCGGGTCAAACCGGGCCATGATCTGCAAGTGAGCAACTCCGTGTATCCCGTACCCAGCCGCACCGACATCACGCGCACCGCGACGATCTCGGTCCTGGTCAGCAACGAGCCCGGCATCCTGGCGCGCGTGGTCGGGCTGTTCTCGGGTCGCGGCTACAACATCGACAGCCTCACGGTCGCGCCGGTCGATCAAGAAGGCAGCCTGTCGCG
The DNA here is from genome assembly GCA_035486355.1 of Acetobacteraceae bacterium. Lineage (GTDB taxonomy): Bacteria > Pseudomonadota > Alphaproteobacteria > Acetobacterales > Acetobacteraceae > Palsa-883. The sequence goes on along the minus strand of DATHNE010000089.1, from coordinate 2,541 downwards.
GATCAACATTGTCACCTCGGGCACCGAGATGGTGATCGATCAGATCAAGGCCCAGCTCGATCGCCTGGTGCCGGTGCACAAGGTCGCCGACCTGTCGCGCGAAGGCCCGCACGTGGCGCGCGAGATGGCGCTTGTGAAGGTGGTTGGCAGGGGCGAGCCGCGCGTCGAGGCACTGCGCATCGCCGATACGTTCCGTGCCCGGGCTGTTGACACGACGATGGAAAGCTTCGTGTTCGAGCTGACCGGCGCCACCGACAAGGTGACGGCGTTCATCGAACTGATGCGTCCGCTTGGCCTCGCCGAGGTTTCCCGCACGGGCGTTGCCGCACTGGCGCGCGGCGCCCGCACGATTTGACGATCCACTGACTGACACGCTGACACACGAAAGGACCAGCACCATGCGCGTCTACTATGACCGCGACGCCGACGTGAACCTGATCAAGGGCAAGAAAGTGGCCATCATCGGCTACGGCAGCCAAGGGCACGCGCACGCCAACAACCTCAAGGACAGCGGCGTGAGCCAGCTCGCGGTCGGGCTGCGCGCCAACTCCAGCGGCGTGGCCAAGGCCACAGCCGCGGGGATCAAGGTGATGGATCCCGCCGACTGCGCCAAATGGGCTGATGTGGTCATGGTGCTGACGCCGGACGAAGGCCAGGGCGACCTGTATCGCGAGAAACTCGGCCCGAACATGAAGAGCGGCGCGGCGATCGCGTTCGCGCACGGGCTGAACGTGCACTTCAACCTGCTCGATCCACGTGCCGATATCGACGTGTTCATGATCGCGCCGAAAGGCCCTGGCCACACGGTGCGAAGCGAATACCAGCGCGGCGGCGGCGTGCCCTGCCTGGTGGCGGTGTCGCAGAACCCGTCGGGCAACGCGCTGGAAGTGGCGCTGTCCTACGCCAGCGCGATTGGCGGCGGCCGTGCCGGCATCATCGAGACCACCTTCAAGGAAGAGTGCGAGACCGACCTGTTCGGCGAACAGACCGTGCTGTGTGGCGGTTTGGTGGAGCTGATGAAGGCCGGCTACGAGACGCTGGTGGCCGCTGGTTACGCGCCCGAGATGGCCTATTTCGAGTGCGTGCACGAGGTGAAGCTGATCGTTGACCTGATCTATGAGGGCGGCATCGCCAACATGAACTACTCGGTCAGCAACACGGCCGAGTACGGCGAGTACGTCTCCGGCCCGCGCATCGTGACCGATGCGACGAAGGCGGAGATGCGGCGCGTGCTCGACGATATCCAGAGCGGGCGGTTCGCGCGCGACTGGATGCTGGAGAATAAGGTAAACCAGGCGAACTTCCGTGCGATGCGCCGGCGGATGGGAGAGCACCCGATCGAGCAGGTGGGCGAGAAGCTGCGGGCTATGATGCCGTGGATCTCGAAGAACGCGCTGGTGGATAAGACGAAGAATTGATGGCGCAGGCCGCGAGAGCGGCCGACGCCGTCATGCCGACGGAGATCGGGTATCCACGACTGGCCTCGGTGCCGTAGGCAACGTCATCGATGCCGAAGCCAACCACCGGGCCAAGCCCGGTGGCGATGGCCTATCCAGGCATGACGGAAGGAATGTGGCATGCCGCACCGCATCGAGGTCATCGAAGCCGACATCACCACCCTCGCCATGGATGCGATTGTCAACGCGGCGAACAGTTCCCTGTTGGGAGGCGGCGGCTTGGACGGCGCGATCCATCGCGCCGCTGGACCCGAATTGCTGGCGGAATGTCGTACGCTGGGTGGCTGCCCGACCGGCCAGGCACGCATCACCAAAGGCTACCGTCTGCCCGCCCGTTACGTGATCCACACAGTCGGACCGGTGTGGCGGGGTGGCGCGGCGGGAGAGCCGGCCCTGCTGGCAAGCTGCCATCGAGAAAGCCTGCGCCTGGCGCGGGCGCACGGCGTGGCCAGCATCGCGTTCCCGGCGATCAGTTGCGGCATCTACGGCTACCCGGCGAACGACGCTGCCCGCATCGCGCTCACCACGACGGCCGACGCGTTGCGCGATGACACCGCCATCACCACCGTGACATTCGCCTGCTTCGGTCGTACCGTTCTCGAAGCGTTTCAGGCAACGCTGCGCACCGTCACCTAGCGCGCTACGGCGCCGCCTTGGCCAGCGGTGCGATGGTCTCCTGTATCTGTCGCACCAGCTCCGCGAGCGGCTTCATCTGCGCCACCGGGTCCTGACCGCGCAACACGTCCAGCGCAGCCCGCAAGCCGCTGTCCGAGGCATCGGTGTTCTCGCCCGCGACCCACGCGGCAATCGCCACGGTCAGCGTGTTCATCATCTGCCGCGCGGCCACCGCGTTCTGCATCGCCAGCACCAGCGATTGCGCGATCGCCTGTTGCGCGAGCAGCAGCGCCTCGCGCGTGGTGGGCGGAGGATCGTCGCTATCATCCTAACCCGTCTTCGCGGATTCGCCAGATTTGAGGGTGCCTGCTCATTGTTTATCAATGCGTTGGACGAAAAAGTCTTCACTACATCAGGTGGCGCGAGCGATAGCGGCGGCGGCGATTTTGGGCGGTGGTTGGGGTGGCAA
>DATHNE010000088.1:0-13722 GCA_035486355.1 Acetobacteraceae bacterium | reverse complement strand
TGGCGCGGAGATTGTCACCGTGGCGGTGCGGCGGGTGAACCTGTCCGACCCCAAGGCCCCGATGCTGCAGGACTACGTCGATCCGAAGAAATACACCTACCTGCCGAACACCGCCGGGTGCCACACCGCGCAGGAGGCTGTCCGGACGCTGCGCCTGGCGCGCGAGGCTGGCGGCTGGAACCTGGTGAAGCTGGAAGTGCTGGGCCCGCCGCCGCTGCTGTATCCGGACATGCGCGGCACGTTCGAGGCGGCCGAGGCGCTCATCAAGGACGGGTTCGAGGTGATGGTGTATTGCGCCGACGATCCGTTGGCCGCCAAGCGGCTGGAGGAGTTGGGATGCGTTGCCATCATGCCGCTGGGCGCACCGATCGGCTCCGGACTGGGCGTCCAGAACCCCGCCATGATGTCCATGATGATGGAACAGCTCAGCGTGCCGTTCCTGGTCGATGCTGGGGTGGGCACGGCGTCCGACGCGGCGATCGCGATGGAGCTGGGGTGCGACGCGGTGTTGCTGAACTCGGCGATCGCGTTGGCCAAAGACCCGATCAGGATGGCGCGCGCGATGAGGCTGGCGGTGGAGGCGGGGCGATTGGCCTATCTCGCTGGCCGCATGCCGCGCCGCATGGGAGCGGATCCGAGTAGCCCGCTGACCGGTCTGATCCGATAGTATCCAACCGGCACTCGCCGCGCCGCCCCGACTTCCCCCTCGCCCGCGAAGCGGGGAGAGGTGAGGGGCCGATGCCCTCACGTGCACGGTGTGTTCCCTCCAACCAACACCGCGAGCGCCGGCACCGCCACCCCCAACACCCGCATCGCCGCCGCCTCCCCGCGATTCAGCAGCGCCAACGCCATGCGGGTCTCCCGGATGAACGCTCCCTGCCGCCGCACCCGCGCCCGCATCGCGGCTCCGTAACCCCCATGCACCGTCTGAGCCGGCCGGATCCTCTCCCGCCCCTCTATGGTCCGCGGCCCGGTGCTGGCTCCACCCTGCATCCGGCAGCGCCAATCATCTTCTGATCACGCGCGGCTTTGAGGCAGCTGCGTGCCCGGCGGATCGGCGGCTGCGACGGCGCAATCCGGTTTCGGGACGGTGCGAGGATCTCGATTGCAGGCGGTTCCCATAACGATCTTCGGTTGGGTTGGCCCGATGGCCGGGACAGCTGACCTGCCCCGTTGCCATTCCCGGTTGCTGCGGTTGGCGGGTCACCCCAGTACCCTCGAACGACCGCGCAGGGTCATGGGCGCTGGTTTGACTGGATCGTCGCGCACATCGTCGAAGGGTCGGCCCCTGCCACCGACGAATGTCAATAATGAATGTCCCGTTGTCGTCATTGCGCATGCCACGCCACCGCAACAAACCTCTTGCCGGCCGGGGGTCATCCACACATGCCGACCGTCTTCATCCGCTGCCTGTCGCTACACCCGGCTCCGGCACCGTCGCCCACACCCACACCAGGTTCGCCAGCAGCAGCGCCGCCGTCACCACGAACACCCACTGGATCCCGAACGTCGCAGCGACCGCACCACCGGTGAACGGCCCCAGCGAGTTCCCCATGAACGTCGCCGACGCCGTCAGCCCGAACACGAATCCCCTATGCGAGGCCACCGCCAGCCGCCCCACCAGCGCGTTCGCCGCCGGCAGGATGCCGCCCACGAACAGCCCGAGCCCGAACCGCTCCACCACGAACGCGACGTAACCCAGCGGCAGTGCCTGCGGCAGTGTGAACAGCGCCGCGCCCGCCAGGCACACCATCAGTGTCAGTCGGTGACCGATCCGGTCACTGCGTCGGCCCAGGAACGGCACCGCAACGATCCCCGCCAGCCCGGTGATGGCGAACGCGATGCCGCCCAGCGTGGCGATATGCGGCACCGGGCCCAGCATGTCCTGCACGAAGACCGTCACCACCGGCTCCACTGCGCGGGTGCCGAACTGGGCGAGCAGCAATACCAGGAACAGCGGCATCAACCCGCCAGAGCGGATCAGCATGCTGAACAGGCTGGCGAACGAGGCGGCCTTACGCGCCTCGGTCGGACGCGTGAACCGCTCCGGCACGATGATCCAGCACAGCACGAAGGCGACGAAGCAGCCCGCGCCACCCCAGTAGAACGGCATGCGATAACTGCCGGTGATGTCGGCGATGGTACCGCCGATCACCGGCCCGATCAGCGTGCCCAGCAGGTTGCCGCTGGACAGCCATCCCAACGCAGTGCCCAACCGGTGCTCAGGCGTCTGACTCGCCACCAGCGCGATCGCCGAGGCGTTGTACCCCGCGACCACGCCCATCCCCGCCCGCAACGCCAGCAACTGCCACACCGAACCCGAGGCGCCCATCAACGCGGTGAACACCGCGATGCCGAAGCACGACCGCAGCACCATCAGCTTGCGCCCGTAGGTATCTGCCAGCCGGCCCCAGACCGGCGCCGAGAACACACCGATGAACGAGGTGACCGACGCCAGGATGCCGGCCCACATATCGATCGCGCTCTCGCTTTGAACGCCCAGGTCCGGCAGAAACAGCGGCATGATCGGCGACAGGATCGAGAACGAGATACTCATCACGATCTGCACCGCCACCATGGCCCAAAGTGTCACCCGCCAGGGCGAACCCATGCCGGAGTCCGTGGTAACCGCCGCGTCGTCCATTCCCATCCCGATCGTCGCTGGGGCTGAGGATCGATCTGACGGAAGGACGTGTCAAAGCTGCAAGGATCGCCGCCTTCGCGTCAGCACGGCCAGAGCCGGATCGATCCGCCAGGAGATCATCCTTGGCGCACGCAGGACCGTGACCCGGACATCATCGCCGCCCCCTCACCGAATCGCTGCCAGTGTCGCAGTCGCCTTGGCCTCCTGCTCGATCTGCAACGCATCGTTGAACTTATTGAAGAACCCGCACAGCGTAATCCGCAGCGTCAACTCGACAATCTGTGCCTCCGAGAAATGCGCCCGCAGCCGCTCAAACAACCGGTCTCGCAGCCGATGCGGATCGTTCCATGCCACGATCGTATATTCCACCACCAGCCGATCGACCGCGTCGAACGCGGGATGCGTCGCATACGCCAGCACATGATCGGCGTCCTCCGGCGACACCCCCTCGGTCGCTAGAAACGGCTTGTGATGCGCCACGCAATACTCGCACTCATTCAGCTTCGAGACCGTGACGATTGCCAGCTCCAGATACCGCTTCGGCAGCGTGGCCGCCGCCCGCAGCTCCATCAGCATCGCCATCAGATGCCGCAGCGCGGCCGGCACATGCGCAAACACCGCGACCTGGTTGCGGAACGGCCCATACCCCGCGGCGAACCGCTCATAGATCTCCGCCAGATCCGCCGGCAGTTCAGTAGAAGGAATGCTGCGAACCCGGGCCATGCGGGCGTCCCCCTGCCATAAGGCCGCAACTGTCGCCCTCTGGCCCGCCGCTCTCAAGTCTCCAGGCGAAATCGTGCCCGCGTCACCACATCCTCTTCCATTGCCGCTCGCACTGCCGCCGCCCCGGCCGCGCTCTGCGTCACCGCGACCATTGACCGGAACCACGGCAGCTCGCCCCGCGCCCGGGCCAGGAACAACGCGCCCAAGGCCGTCGCCACCGGCCCCCGCGGCGCGCAGCAATTGCACCCCGCCGGATGCCCGCCAATGCGCGCGGGCACCACGAAGCGCGCCACCGCCGGACCGCCCGTCGGCACCTGGCCCTCGATCAGCAGCGCCTCGCCCGGCTCGGCCTCGTCCACCGTCCCGAACCGCACCCAGATCCGCCCGTCATCGCTCATCGACTAGACATAAGGATATGTTTATGTCATTGGCAAGCCCATGGAGCACCTGCTTCTCGCCCTGCGTGCCGCCGCCGAGCCGACCCGGCTCCGTCTGCTCGCCCTCGCGGCCCGCGGCGAGTTCTGCGTCATGGAATTCACCGAAATCCTCGGCCAATCCCAACCCCGACTGTCCCGCCACCTGAAGCTGCTCTGCGACGCCGGCCTGCTGGAGCGCGTGCCCGAAGGCACCAATGTCTGGTTCGCCCTGCCCGCCGGCGACACCCTGGCCCTGGTCCACGACCTGCTCTCCCGCCTGCCTCCCGACGACCCGACCCTGGAAGCCGACCGGCGCCAGGCCGCGCGCGTGCTGGCCGAGCGTGCCCGCGTCGCCAGCGAGAGTTTCCGCCGCCAGGGCGCTGACTGGGACGAGATGCGCGCCCTCGGCCTGCCGGCTCAATCGGTGGAGGACGCGCTGCTGTCCCTGGTCCCGACCGACCCTGGCCGCCTGCTGGACATCGGCACCGGCACCGGCCGCGTATTGGAACTGCTGGCCCCGCGCATCAGCCGCGGCCTGGGCATCGATGCCTCCAAGTCCATGCTCGCGCTGGCCCGCTCCCGCCTGGCCCGCGCCAACTGTGCCCACTGCACCGTCCGCCTCGGCGACATGTATCGCCTGCCGCTGGCCGACGCCTCGTTCGACATCGCCGTGCTCCAGATGGTGCTGCACCACGCCGAAGATCCCGCCGGCGCGTTGGCCGAGGTCGCGCGCGTGCTGCGCCCGGGTGGTCTGATGATGGTGATCGATCTCGCCAATCACACCCGCCACGACCTGACCACCCGCTTCGCGCATCGCTGGCCCGGCTTCACCGAGGCCGACATGCACCAGTTGCTGGACGGCGCCGGCCTGACCGTCGGTCCCACCATCACCATCCCCGGCCCGCTCGCCGTACAGCTCTGGCCCGCCCATGTGCGCGCCGAGACCAGAACCGCCGCTCCGCAGGAAGCCTTCGTCTGATGTCCCGTCCTTGTCTGCTCGAGGCCTTGCGTCACCGTGTCCTGTTGTGTGATGGCGGCATGGGTAGCCGCGTGCAGGCCCTGACGCTCGATGTCGATCGCGATTATTGGGGCAAGGAGAACTGCACCGACGTGCTGTGCCTGTCGCGGCCCGACTTGGTGCGCGAGATCCACCGCGGTTATTTCGAGGCAGGCGCGGATATGGTGGAGACCAACACCTTCGGTGGCTCCCCGGTCACGTTGGGCGAGTTCGAGCTGGCCGATCGCGCCTTCGAGCTGAACAAGATCGCCGGCGAGCTGGCGCGTGAGGCGGCGGAAAGCTTTTCCGACGGCCGCGATCGCTGGGTGATCGGTAGCCTTGGTCCAGGCACGAAACTACCGAGCCTGGGCAACATCGCTTATGACGCATTGGAAGCTGCGCTGACCGAGCAATGCCGCGGCCTGATCGCCGGTGGCGTCGACGCGATCCTGATCGAGACCTGCCAGGACACGTTGCAGATCAAGGCGGCGGTGAACGGCGCCAAGATCGCGCGCGCGGCGGCCGGCACCAACACGCCAATCTTCGTTCAGGTCACGGTCGAAACAACTGGCACGCTGCTGGTCGGCCCGGACATCGCCGCTGCTGCCGCGGTGGTGCGCGCGCTAGATGTACCGCTGATGGGCCTGAACTGCGCCACCGGACCGCAGGAAATGGCGGAGCATGTCCGTTGGCTCAGCGGCAACTGGCCGGGTTTGATCTCCGTGCAGCCGAATGCGGGGCTGCCGGAGTTGGTCGATGGCCAGACGCATTACCCGCTGGGCGCGGCGGAGCTGGCGAGCTGGATGGAACGGTTCGTCGCCGAGGATGGCGTCAACCTGATCGGCGGCTGCTGCGGCACGTCGATCGAGCATATCACCGCGTTGGATTCGATGTTGAAACGCCGTGGTGAACATCGCCCCGCGCCGGTCGCGCGCAATCCGGTTTGGATTCCCTCGGTCGCCAGCCTGTATCAATCGGTGCCGCTGCGGCAGGAAAACGCGGTGTTCGCGATCGGCGAGCGCTGCAACGCCAACGGCTCGAAGAAGTGGCGGGAGCTGCAGGAAAAGCACGATTGGGACGGTTGCGTGGCGATGGGCCGCGAGCAGATCGGCGAGGGCTCCCACGCACTGGATGTCTGCACCGCCTTCGTTGGCCGCGACGAGATGGGCGAGATGAACGAGGTGATTCGCCGCTTTACCGGCAGCGTCAACGCACCGCTGGTGATCGACAGCACGGAAACGCCAGTGCTCGCCGCCGCGCTGAAGCTGCATGGTGGCAAGCCGATCATCAACTCGATCAACTTCGAGGATGGCGAAGGCCACGCCACCGACCGCCTGAAGCTTGCCAAGCAGTTCGGTGCCGCGGTGATCGCGCTGACCATCGACGAGGTCGGCATGGCGAAGACGGCGGTCGACAAGGTCCGCATCGCGCGCCGCCTGGTTGATTTCGCGTGCAACAAACATGGCCTGGCACAGTCGGATCTGCTGATCGACCCACTGACCTTTACCATCGCCACAGGCAATGAGGACGATCGCAAGCTGGCGGCGTGGACGCTGGAAGGCATCGCCGCGATCCGCGCAGAATTCCCCGACATCCAGATCATCCTGGGCTTGTCGAATGTCAGCTTCGGCCTGAACCCTGCGGCGCGCGCGGTGCTGAACAGCGTGTTCCTGGATCACGCGATGCGCGCCGGCATGACCGGGGCGATCATTCATGTGTCGAAGATCCGCCCGATCCATCTGATCGCGCCGGAGGAGGTGCAGGTCGCCGAAGACCTGATCTTCGATCGTCGCCGCGAAGGCTACGACCCGCTGCAGCGCCTATTGGAGATCTTCGCAGATCGCAAACTCGCCGACGCCACGGTGAAGAAGCGTGCCGAGACGGTGGAAGGACGCCTGAAAGACCGCATCGTCGATGGCGACCGCAAGGGGCTGACCGCCGATCTGGACGAGGCGATGGTCAAACTGCCGCCGCTCGAGATCATCAACAACGTGCTGCTGGACGGCATGAAGGTGGTGGGCGAGCTGTTCGGCGCCGGCAAGATGCAGTTGCCGTTCGTGCTGCAAAGCGCCGAGACGATGAAGGCGGCGGTCGCCTATCTTGAACCGCACATGGAACGGATCGAGGGGCAGGAGAAAGGCACCATCGTGCTCGCCACCGTGAAGGGCGACGTGCATGACATCGGCAAGAACCTGGTCGACATCATCCTGACCAACAACGGCTATCGCGTGGTCAACCTCGGCATCAAGGTGCCGCTGGCCGACATGCTGACCGCGGTGCGGGAAAACCGCGCGCATGCCATCGGCATGTCCGGCCTGCTGGTAAAATCCACGGTGGTGATGCGTGAGAACCTGGAAGAGATGTCGCGACAGAACCTGGACATTCCCGTGCTGCTGGGCGGCGCCGCGCTGACCCGCACGTATGTGGAAGACGCCTGCGTCAGCGCCTACGCGTCGGGCCGCGTCGCCTACGCGCGCGATGCGTTCGACGGTCTGCACCTGATGGACAAGGTGACCGGCAACGCCTTCGACGACTACCTCGCCGCGATCCAAGCGCGGCGCAGCGGCAAGGCGCGCAACACCGCGCGCACGCTGGGTCAGGCCGATGCACGCGCCTTCCGCCCTGTCGACGTCGTCGCCGTGCAACAGCGTCGCCGGCGCATCACCCAACCCGTGCCGGTGGTGGAACCCCCCTTCTGGGGCGCTCGCGTGATCGAGGCTGCCCCGAAAGCCCTCGTCCCCTTCATCAACGAACGCAGCCTGTACCAGTTCCAATGGGGCTTCCGGAAGCAGGGCCGCTCGCTCGATGATTTCCTCGGCTGGGCGCGACAGGAATTGCGCCCGGTGATGCGGCGCATGTTCGAGCTCTGCGCGGCCGATAACATCCTGAAGCCACAAGCCGTCTACGGCTATTGGAAAGCCGCCGGCCAGGGCAACGACCTGATCCTGTTCGACACCGACGGCACCACCGAGCTTGCCCGCTTCAGCCTGCCGCGCCAGCCAAAGGAAGACGGCGAGTGTATCGCCGACTTCGTACGCGACATCGACGACGCCGAGCGCGACATGATCGGCCTGCAGATCGTCACCATGGGCGGCCGTGCCTCCGACGTCGCACGCGCGTGGTTCGAGGAGAACCGTTACCAGGATTATCTCTACCTGCACGGCCTGTCGGTCGAGATGGCCGAGGCGATGGCCGAATACGTGCACAAACGTATCCGCGCCGAGCTGGGCTTCGCCGGTGAGGACGAACGCGAAATGGAAAAGATGCTCGCCCAAGGCTATCGCGGCAGCCGCTATTCCTTCGGGTATCCCGCGTGTCCGAGGCTGGAAGACCAGGTCCCGCTGCTGAAACTTCTCGATGCGGAACGCATAGGCATCACCTTGTCCGATGAATTCCAGCTCGATCCCGAGCAATCCACCAGTGCGATCGTGATCCTGAATCCAAAAGCGAAATACTTCAGCGTGTGACGCAACGTACACCTCTCCCGCTGCGCGAGCGAGGCCAGCAAGCGCAGCGAAGCCGGGTGAGGGTGGTGCCCGCGGCAAGACCCTCACCACCGTCGTTGCGCGCCGCGACCTCTCCCGCCGAGCGGCAGAGGTGTGCCACCGCCCACCTTGACGCCCCCACCATCCTCCGCGATCACCTGCGGCCCGCGCCGCCTAAGGGACTCGCATGGCCCCCATCATCGACATCCGCGCCGTCACCAAGACGTATAAATCTGGGCTGACTGCGCTGCATCCCATCGACCTCGCCGTCCAGCGCGGCGAGATCTTCGCCCTGCTCGGCCCCAACGGCGCCGGCAAAACGACACTCATCTCCATCATCTGCGGCACCGTCACCATGACCTCGGGCCAGGTGCTGATCGCCGGTCACGACATCGTGCACGACTATCGTGCCGCCCGCAGGATGATCGGACTGGTGCCACAGGAAATGGCCCTCGACATCTTCGCCACCGTGTGCGGCGCGGTCAGCTTCAGCCGTGGCCTGTTCGGCCGCCGTCCCAATCCCACCTATGTCGAGACCCTGCTGCGTGACCTCTCGCTGTGGGACAAACGCGACACTCGCGTCATCGAACTGTCGGGCGGCATGAAGCGCCGCGTCATGATCGCCAAGGCGCTCAGCCACGAACCGGACATCTTGTTCCTCGATGAACCCACCGCCGGCGTCGACGTCGCATTGCGCCGCGACATGTGGGCCCTGGTGCGCCGGCTGCGCGAACGCGGCGTGACCATCATCCTCACCACCCATTACATCGAGGAAGCCGAGGAAATGGCCGACCGGGTTGGCGTGATCAACCACGGCCGCGTGATGCTGGTCGAAGAAACCGCCACGCTGATGCGCAAATTTGGCAAGCGTCGCCTGGCGCTGGTGCTGCACCAGCCCATGCGCGACATCCCCGCCGCGCTCGCCGATTGGCCGCTGGCGTTAGACGACGAAGGCCACCGCCTGGTCTACAGCTTCGACGCCAACGCCGCCGACACCGGTATCCCCGCGCTGCTCAAGCGTTTGGGCGAACTGGGCATCGACTTCCGCGATCTCGACACCAGCCAGACCTCGCTGGAAGACATCTTCGTCAGCCTGGTGGAGCAGCCGGCATGAGCGCGTTCAACCTCGCCGGGATATGGGCGATCTATCGCACTGAAATGGCCCGCATGCGTCGCACCCTCGCGCAAAGCGTGGCCACGCCCGTGCTGACCACGGCGCTGTATTTCATTGTATTCGGCGGCGCGATCGGTTCGCGGATGCATCAGGTTGGCGGGGTCGGCTATGGCGCCTTCATCGTGCCCGGCCTGATCATGTTGTCGATGCTGACACAGAGCGTCTCGAACGCTTCGGTCGCGATCTATTTCCCGAAATTCACCAGGGCGATCTATGAGGTGCTGTCGGCACCGCTGTCCTTCGTCGAAGTGGTGATCGCCTATGTCGGCGCGGCGGCGACCAAATCGACCTTGCTCGCGTTGATCATTCTGGGGACGGCGACGCTCTTCGTGCCGGTCCGCATCCTGCATCCCGGTTGGATGGTGGCGTTCATGCTGCTGACCACCATCAGTTTCAGCCTCTTCGGCTTCATCATCGGCATCTGGGCCGAGAACTTCGAGCAGCTCGCAATCGTTCCGTCCCTGGTGATGACACCGCTGACCTTCCTGGGCGGCGCATTCTATTCGATCGACATGCTGCCGCCGCGCTGGCAGACGATGAGCCTGTTCAACCCGGTGGTCTATCTGGTCAGCGGTTTCCGTTGGAGCTTCTATGGCCTGGGCGATGTCGGCGTGACGGCCAGCCTGGCCTTCACCGCCTTGTTCATGGCGCTGTGCCTCGGTGTGCTGGGCTGGATGTTCCGGACCGGATACCGGTTGAAGCCATAGCCGCACCCATTGCGTACCCCCGAACGCCTCTAGTCAGCCGCGGCGGCATCCGCCACAGTTGCGACCGAGACCGCGCCGGCACAGGGCGGCACGACGAAAGGGAGGCTCATGAATTTCCAGTCGGCGGCTGACGCCGCGCGTCGTACGGCGCAGTTCACCGCCTGATGGATTTGTCCTTCGACCTGCTCGGCAACGCGGTGGTCTCCGGACTGCTACTTGGCGGGTTTTACGCTGCCGTCACGATCGGCATATCGATCTCCTTCGGCATGCTCGATGTCGTGAACATCGCGCATCCGGCGTTCATCATCCTTGGCTCCTACATCGCCTACATCGCCAACACCGCGCTGGGCGTCGACCCGGTGCTGGCCTCCGTCATCGTCGCGCCGGCGTTCTACCTGTTGGGCATGGCGATCTATCAGGTCTACTACTTCGCCTTCGAGCGCCGCGGCGAACAGTCGCTGCAAGGTCTCGCGTTCTTCTTCGGTCTGCTGTTCATCACCGAGGTGACGCTGGTCCTGGTGTTCGGCGTCGACTATCGCCTGGTGCAAGCCCCCTATATCGGCCCCAGCCTGCATCTCGGCGTGATCGAACTGCCGTGGCGCCTGCTGGTGCCGTGCCTGGTGGGACTGGCGATGGTCGCGGGATTGCAGCTTTTCACCAGCCGCACCTTCATCGGCCGTGCCATCCTGGCCGTGGCGCAGGACCAATTGGCGCTGCGCCTGATGGCGGCCGATCCGGTGCGGATCAAGCGCATCGCCTTCGGCCTGTCGATCGCCACCGCGTCCGTCGCGGGTGCCGTGCTGATCGTCATCCAACCGGTCGAGCCGTCGATCGGCCGCGACTATATCGGCCGCGTGTTCGCGATCTGTGTGATGGGTGGACTGGGCAGCTTCCCCGGCATGCTGGTGGCGGCGTTCACCTTGGGAATTATCGAGAGCCTGACAGCGACCTTTTACGGCCCGTCCTGGACACCGGCCGTCGCGTTCGGCTTCCTGCTGATCACTCTCGCCGTGCGGCCGAGCGGCTTGTTCGGTCGGTCCTGACATGGGCACCGCGCGCTTCACGCTGCTGGCCATCCTGGCGGCGGCTTTGGTGTTCGGCGCCGCGCGGCTGATCGGCAATCCTTACGTCTTCTTCGCTGGCTATGTCGTGCTGCAATACATCGTGCTGTCCACTGCCTGGAACATCCTGGGCGGCTACACTGGTTACGTGAATTTCGGCACGCCGGCTTTCCTGGCAATCGGCGCCTATGCCTCGGTTGCCATGTACAAGATCGTTCCGTTGCCGATCCCCGTACTGATGCTGATCGGCGGCGTGCTGGCCGGCATTGTTGGCCTCGGCACCGGCTATCTCACATTGCGGCTGCGTGGCGCGTTTTTCTCCATCGCCACGCTCGCGATGTCTGTCGTGATGCAGACGCTGGTCACCAACTGGGACTTTGTCGGCGGTTCGCGCGGCGCCTACATCATGCGGCCGATGAATGCGCCGCTGATCGGCGGCACCTATATCGACTACCTGTTTCTGATGATGCTCGGCCTCTCCGTGCTGTCCGTGGTCATCGCGCGCACGATCGAGCAATCGCGCCTGGGCACCGGCTTCGCGACCATCCGCGATGACGAAGGCGCTGCCGAGGCCTCCGGCGTGCCGACACTGCGGTTGAAGTTACTGGCAACCACCCTGTCGGGTGCTATGATGGGCATGGCCGGCGCGCCACTGCCCTATTACGTGACCTATCTCGATCCCGCCTCGGGCTTCAGCCTGACCTACGCAGTGAATGCCATCGCCATGCCGCTGATCGGCGGCACCGCGAGCTGGATCGGTCCGGTGATCGGCGCGGTGATCCTGGGCAGCGTTCAGCAACTGGTCACCGTCACGATCTCCTCAGCGGCGAATCTGCTGATTGTCGGGCTGGTCCTGGTCGGCTTCGTCATTGCGGCGCCAAACGGAATCATGGGCCTGCTGCGGAGGCGCCGATGACCGAACCGCAGCTGGAAGTGCGGGGTCTCGGCAAGCGCTTCGGCGGTTTCGTCGCGCTGGAAGCCATCGACCTGACGGTGCACACCGGCGAACGCGTCGGCCTGATCGGTCCCAACGGCTCTGGCAAGAGCACGTTGGTGAACTGCCTGTGCGGCACGCTGCGTCACGAGATCGGTAGTGTGCACTTCGACGGGTATGCATTGCAGGGCCTGAAGGCGCATGAACGCACGCGGCTTGGACTCGCGCGCAGCTTCCAGTTACCGCGCCCGTTCAGCAGCCTGACCGTTGCCGAGAACGTGCGCGTGCCGATCCTGTATGCGGTGCCGTCGCGTGAGCATCACAGCCTGACCGACACGGCGACGCGAGCCCGCTGTATCGAACTGCTGGCGATGGTGGGTCTCGCCGACAAGGCGAACAAGCTGCCGCGCGATCTCACGCAAATTGAAATGCGCAAGCTGGAACTCGCGCGTGCCATGGCGGCCGAGCCGCGCCTGCTGATCGCCGATGAAGCGATGGCCGGCCTGTCGCATGGCGAGGTCGACGACATCCTTGCTTTGCTGGTGCGGCTCAACGAGGCCGGCATCACCGTCATCATGATCGAGCACATCATGCGTGCGGTACTTCAGTTCTCGCAGCGGCTCGTAGTGCTGGTGGCGGGACGCAAGATCGCCGACGGCGATCCGCAACATGTGGTGCGCCACCCGGACGTGGAGCGCGCGTATCTTGGCGAATAGCCTCACCCTGGCCGCGATCCACGCCGCCTATGGCGCGGTGCGTGTGTTGCACGGCGTGTCAATGACGGTGGGCGGTGGCGAAACGGTCGCGCTGCTGGGCACCAACGGCAATGGCAAGTCCACGCTGATGAAATGCATCATGGGCATGGTGCGCCCGTCCGGCGGCAGCATCGTCGCCGAGATCGACGGCAAGCGCCATGAACTGATCGGCCTGCGCACCGAGGCAATTGTCGATCTCGGTATCGCCTTCGTGCCCGAGGGCCGCCGCCTGTTCCCACGCCTGACGGTGACCGAAAACCTGCTGCTCGGCGCCTTCCGTCCCGCGGCGCGCGCGGCGATCCGGGACAATCTGGCGTTCTGCCTGGAGACTTTCCCCCGCCTGGCGGAACGGCGCGGTCAGTTGGCTGGATCGATGAGTGGTGGTGAACAGCAGATGCTGGCGCTGGCCCGCGCGCTGATGTCCGCGCCGCGCATTCTGCTGATCGATGAGCCCTCGGTCGGCCTGGCACCGCTGCTGGTGCGGCGGACCATCGACAAGATCAAGGAGTTGAAAGACAGCCGTCAGCTTACCGTGTTGATGGCGGAACAGAATTTCACCCAGGCGATCCGTATCGCCGATCGTGGCTACGTCATTGTGCACGGTCAGATCGCCTTCGAAGGCGAATCCGCCGCCGCGCTGAACGACAACGACCTTATCCGTCAGCTATACTTGGGCGGCTAATCCCTCAGCGCGCCGCACGAAGTCGTCATGGCCGGCGTAAGCCCGGCCATAACGGCATTAGATCTGTGTCTTCCGCCACGCCTCGTACCGCGCCTTGTTCGCGGCATTCGGCGGATACAACCCCGGCAGCGAGGCCCCCTTCTC
>DATHNE010000087.1:0-7832 GCA_035486355.1 Acetobacteraceae bacterium | reverse complement strand
GCGACCTCAAGGCGCACCATCTCGCGCATCAGACCTTCGCCGATTCCAACGCACTCGACCGCGCCATCCATCAGGCCGTCGATACATTGAACTGCGAACGCAGGCCGCTTCCGTTGGCCAAGCGGCGAATCTCTGCTTAGGACGTCGCCCAGCGTACCGATCGGGAACGGGATCATCACCTCGCGGTCGCGGGCGCCGTAGTCGTGCGTCAGCACCGAGGTCGCGGCGCCGGTGTCGTCCAGCTGCACCCCCCGATGCCGATGCGGATGTCGTAGCGCTTCGCGATCGGACGAAGGCGCCCTGATTCTCGGTCATGAGCAGAGTGTTGCCGGTGTCGAGGTCATGGAGCCGGATGCGCCATTTGCCCGCGGTGCGAGGCGGCAGGATGACACGGGCGCGGTGGTTGAAATCGAATTGGATGCCGTGCGGGCCGGATTGTGTCGGTGCGGCGGCGGGCTTGGGATCGGTGCGCTTCTGGTCGGCCCTGGTCGACGTGGCTGTGGAACTCTCCGCAGTCGGTGCCTCAGCCTCGGCCGGCGCGGAGATGACGGCCGTCTCAGTCGCATCAGAGGTCGAAGCCGGCACTTCAACCTCGGGGTTTACGGTCGCATCCATGCGGTGTGTGGGACCTCTGGCAGGGCGGCGCACGCCAGCCGCCGGGCTCCGTGCCACGCAACGGGGGGACCCACGACGGTTTCGTGACAGGGCGGGCGCGGCGTCCTATCTGTGGGTCATGACGGACGCAAAATCCAAGAAGGGGCTGATCTCGCACGGCATCGCCGTGCAGAACCGCAAGGCGCGGTTCGACTACACGATCAAGGACACGGTCGAGGCCGGGCTGGTGCTGAAGGGGCCGGAGGTGAAGTCGCTGCGCAACGGCCGCGCGACGCTGACCGAGGCCTGGGCCGGTGAGCGTGAGGGCGAGCTGTTCCTGTACAATGCCTATATTCCGGAATACCAGGGCGGCGTGCTGTCCCAGTTCGAGCCACGGGCACCGCGCAAGCTGCTACTGAAGCGAAAGCAGATCACCACACTGGCGAGCGCGGTGGCGCGTGATGGGATGACGCTGGTGCCGCTGCAGATCCACTTCAACGAGCGTGGGCGGGCGAAGGTGCTGCTGGGGATCGGCGAGGGCCGCAAGAAGGCGGACAAGCGCGCCGCGATCGCGCAGCGCGACTGGCAGCGGGATAAAGCAAGGCTGATGCGGGCGCGGGGGTGAGGGGAGACGCTGCGGGCGGAACTCTTCCTCGTCGTACCTGCGAAAGGCCATCCACGACACGGGCCATAGGCCCGCGGTGAACGGCGGCCGGCTTTCGCAGGTGACGAGGTGCGGCTCAGGTCGGGTCGGTCAAGGTCTGTGGAGTGAGACCCTTCGCGTCGGCTAGGTTCGCGCGACACACGATGGTGCTGCCATGTCTGAAACCGGACTGATCACACTGCCGAGCGCGCATGATGTTCCCACCACGCTGCAGCGATTGCTCGCGGTGCTGGCGGCGAAGGGGATCACCGTCTTTGCCCAGATCGATCATGCCGCCGGCGCGGCGAATGTCGGGATGGCGTTGCGGCCGACCACGGTTGTGATCTTCGGCAATCCGAACGCGGGGACGCCACTGATGCAGGTGGTGCAAACCGCGGGGATTGATCTGCCGTTGAAGATCCTGCTCTGGCAGGACGCTCAGGGCGCCACGCAGGTGTCGTACAACGATCCGGCGTGGATCGCGGCGCGGCATGGGCCGGCCGCTGGCACAGTCCCGGCTGTTGCCGCGCTGTCGGGAGCGTTGGACGGGCTGGCGCGGCACGCTGGTGGTGCATGAGCGCTCGCACGCGCACTGTTGCGTAACCGGGCTGTTCAGTCAGGGGCAGAGAGTGGCATGATATCGCACGCGCGGGTGGTGATTGTAGGTGGCGGCATCATGGGCGTCGGGTTGCTGTATCACCTGGCGCTGGAAGGGTGGACCGATGTCATGCTGCTGGAGAAGGGGGAGCTGACCTCAGGTTCCACCTGGCATGCCGCCGGTCAGTGCCCGCATTTCATCAGCTCCCTCAACGCCGCGAAACTGCATGTCTATGGCACGCAGCTCTATTCATCACTGGAGGCGAAGACCGGGCAGGCGGTGAGCTGGCACCAGACCGGTGGCTTGCGTTTGGCGTGCACGCATGAGGAGGTGAACTGGTTCAAGCAGGTGCTCGGTGTGGCGAAGCTTGCCGGGTACGAGGCGCATATCATCGGGCCGAACGAGATCCCGCGATATCATCCATTCCTCGACACCAAGGGCGTGAAGGCGGCGTTCCTGACAGTGACCGACGGGCATGTCGCGCCGGCGGACGTCACCATGGCGATGGCGGCCGGCGCTCGGGCGCTGGGGGCCACAATCCAGCGCCGGACGCGGGTGACGGATATTCGCGTGCTCGACCGCAGCGAGTGGCTGGTGGTGACCGATCAGGGTGAAATCCGTTGCGAGCACGTGGTGAATGCAGCCGGGTCGTACTGTAACGAGGTGGCACGTTGGACCGGCCACAGCGCGCCAATCGCCAACATGTTGCATCACTATGTCATCACCGAGCCGATGCGGCCGTTGATTGAGCATGGGCCAGAGCTGCCGGTGGTGCGCGATCCCTGGGCGCATTGCTATTTCCGTGAGGAGGGGAATGGGGTCCTGATTGGGCCGTATGAGACCTCGGGCGCACATGAGTGCTGGGACGGGCCGCCAGCCTGGGATTTCGAAAGCGAGCTGGTGGCGCCGGAGTTGGATCGGATCATGCCACATCTGGAGCGCGCGACGGAGCGGCTGCCGTTGTTCGGCGAGGCCGGGATCAAGCGGGTCATTTCGGGGGCAATCCCGCACACGCCGGATGGCGCGCCGCTGTCCGGTCCGGCGCCGGGCGCGCACAATTACTGGATGCATTGCGGTGCCTCGCTGGGGATTTGCCAGGGTGGCGGGATCAGCCGGTTCCTGGCGCAATGGATGGTGCACGGCCAGCCGGAGATCAGTGTGCGGGAATTCGATCCTCGGCGGTTTGGCGATTGGGTGACGCCGGCGTTCACGCACGACGTGGGTGTCGCGGACTATCAGCACATGTATTACTGCTACAAACCGGCGGAGCAGCACGCGGTGGGCCGCGATCTGCGCCAGTCGTCGCTGCATGACACGCTGAAGGCGCGCGGAGCCCAGTTCAGTCAGGTGTTCGGTTGGGAGCGGGCGCGCTGGTACGACCCGAACGGGCAAGCCGAGGCGTTTTCCTTCAAGCGATCCAACTGGTGGGGCCCGGTAAGGGATGAGTGCCTGGCGGTACGCGAGCGCGTCGGCCTGATGGATTTGTCGACCTTCGCGAAGTTCGAAGTAACCGGACCGGATGGGTTCGCATTTCTCGAGCGTGCGTGCGCCAACAAGGTGCCGCGCGTCAATGGCCGAATCATGCTGGGGCACCTGCTGAATGCCAACGGGTTCATCGACAGCGAAATCACGGTGACGCGGCTGGCGGCGGATCGGTTCTATGTGGTGTCCTCGGCGGCAGCGCAGGTGCACGACCTGGATCAGTTGCGCGGGCGGATTGTGCCGGGTGAGCGGGTCAGCGTGGCGGATGTCACTGATGCGTACGGCGTGCTGGTGCTGGCGGGGCCGCGCGCGCGGGAGGTGCTGGGTGCCTGCACCGATGTCGATCTGTCCAACGTGGCATTTTGCTGGCTGACCGGCAAGGAGATCGCGGTTGCGGGTGTGACGCTGCGTGCGTTGCGCGTGAACTATGTGGGTGAACTGGGGTGGGAGCTGCATACGCCGATGGCGGAGATGCCAAAGGTGTTTGAGACACTGATGCGTGCGGGGGAGGCGCATGGCATCGCGCCGTTCGGCACCTATGCGATGAACAGCCTGCGCATGGAGAAGGCGTATCACGCCTGGGGGGCGGAGCTGACGAATGAGGTCACGCTGATCGCGGCGGATATGGAACGGTTTGTGGATTTCGGCAAGGCGTTCATTGGCAAGGCCGGAACGCTGCGCGACAAGCAGGACGGTCCGCCGAGCAAGCTGGTGTACTTGGCGGTCGAGGCTGTCGACAATGATTGCTACGGGAATGAACCAGTCTATCACGATGGGCGGATTGTTGGGCTGACGACCGGTGGTGCTTACGGTCACGCGGTTGGACAGTCGCTTGCCTTTGCGTATGTTGAGCCGGTGCTGGCGCAAGCGGGCACAGAATTTGAAATCCTGATGATGGAGCAGCGTTGTGCGGCGCGCGTTCTGGTCGCTCCCGCCTGGGATCCGGGCAACGCGCGGCTGAAGGCATAAGACGTGGTCAGGACAATGCGCCCAGCGTCACCTCCGGAGTGCCCCTCTCCCGCTATCCGCGAGAGGTCGCGGAGCAGAGCGACGCGGATAAGGTCGTGCCGCGGGCACGACCTTATCCGGCATCGCTGCGCGCCCCCTCTCCCACGTGGCGGGAGAGGGGATATTGTGCACGACGCACGCCGTAGCACGGGCCACTGCCGATACCTATATGCGCCTGTGAAAGCGAGATCCCATGACCGATAACGACGACATCCCCCCGGACGGCGCGATCAAGGACAAACTGATCGAGGTGAAACAGGGCTGGGCGCGAGACGGCCGCCTGCTGACCGGCACCACCGCGGATCCGGCGCTGGAGCGGCTGCCGCCCGGGCAGCGCTTGGTGCGCGACTGGCCGGTGCTGGACCTTGGCGTGCAGCCGAATGTTGCGCCCGAGAAATTCCATCTCGATGTCGACGGCGCGGTGGAGAACCGGCTGCACTTCAATTTCGACCAGTTCATGGCACTGCCGCAGACCGACAGCACCTCCGATATGCATTGCGTCACGCAGTGGTCGCGCTACGACAATCAGTGGCGCGGCGTGGCAGCGCGCACGTTGTTGGAACTGGCGCGGTTGAAACCCGCGGCGCGGTACGTCGTGTTCCACTCGCATGATGGTTACACCACCAATGTGCGGCTTGATCAGTTCGATCAGCCGGACGTGTTCTTGGTGCACCTGTGGGACGGCAAGCCGATCAGCCGTCAGCATGGCGGGCCGGTGCGCGTGCTGATCCCTCGGCTGTATTTATGGAAGTCGGCGAAATGGGTGCGGCGGATCGAGCTGACCACGCAGGACCGGCCGGGGTTTTGGGAAGTGCGCGGGTATCACAACAACGCCGATCCGTGGCAGGAGGAACGTTATGGCTGACCAGACCGCCTGGAACTTTGCGTTTCCCGCGATCAATGGGGGCACGCTGGCGCTGGAGGCGTTCAAGGGGCGCGTGCTGCTGGTGACGAATACCGCCAGCTTCTGTGGCTACACCGGTCAGTACGCCGGGTTGCAGAAGCTACATGCGGCGCTGGGGGCGAAGGGGCTGACGGTGATCGGTGTGCCGAGCCAGGACTTCAATCAGGAAAGCCCGGACGACACCACAGTGAAGACGTTCTGCGAGACGCAGTATGGCGTCGATTTTCCGCTGACCGGAATATCGCATGTGCGCGGGCCGCAGGCGGCGCCGTTCTATGCCTGGGTGCGCGCGGTGAAGCAGTGGGAACCGAGCTGGAATTTCAACAAGGTGGTGGTCAGGCGGGATGGCGCCGTGGCCGGAACGTTTGGGTCGGGGGAGACACCGGAGGGAGCGAAACTGTCGCTGGCGATCGCGGCGGCGTTGGGGTAGGGCAACGCCACGCTCGCCGCGTCATAGCCGGCGCAGCCCGGCCATGACACATGTGTTGTTGGTGCAGCCTATGCCCGATCGACGCGGCACGAATAGCACCCGCGGCGCGCGTTGTGCGCGTGCAGGAACGCCACGTCATCGCGCCCGAAAAACCGGGTTATCAGTACCTCAAGCTCCTCGCCCGGCGCGACCTCGGCATCGACCATGATACCATCCGCGTCATATGCGCGCACCGAGAGTAGTCGCATGCGTTGCTGCGCCGGCACGTGGTTCACGAAGCTTGCCGTCTCGGTCACGCCCTCGCGCACGAAGATCGGTCCGCTGGCGCGATAGGGCGATCCCGGGCTGACATGATGCGGGTAGTGCAACAGGATCGAGGTCTCTCCCACCATCGCATCACGTAGGCTGGCGCGGCAGGGCGGCATCCCGGGGAGATCGGCCTCGGTCGCCACCGCGCGGCGCGCGCCGTGCGTCTGCAGCTCCGCGTCGCTCATGGCGAAATAGCGCTGGAACGGTTCGGCCGGCAGACCGGAAATGCGGTAGTCCATGGCAGGCTCCTTGGCTGATTGACGCGCCAAGAGATGCCCCCGCGTTGCCGCTGCCGCCATCCGGCGATTGCTTCAGTCCTCGACGGCTTCCACCGCGGCGACATCCAGCAGCCGCTCGATCACCTCGGGCTCCTGCGCCCCTGCGATCGCGTGCCGGCCAGCCACCACGAAGCAGGGTACGCCGTTGATGCCCAGGCGGTGCGCCCGCAGATTGTCGGCGTAAACCGAGTCAGTGTCGTCCTCCCCCGCGAGGTAGCGGCGCACCCCGGCCCCGCTCAGCCCGCAACTGGCGGCCACCGAGGTCAGCACCCGCAGGTCGCCGATGTCCTGCCCGTCGGTGAAGTAGGTGGCGAATAACGCCTCCACCATCGCATCGGCACAGCCATGCAGGTCAGCGTAGCGCACCAACCGGTGCGCATCCACGCTGGAGGGCGTGCGGTCGATGCGGTCGAAGCGGAACGACACGCCCTCGGCGCGGCCAATCTCGGCGATCGAGCCATACAGCCGGCGCGCGCGGTCCTCGCCGCCGAACTTGCGCACCACGTAATCGGGCCGCGCCATGCCGCCGCGCGGCATGTCGGGGTTCAGCAGGAAGGCGCGCCAAGTCAGGTCGAACAGCAGGTCCGGCCGCCGGCGCAGCGTGCGCAGCAGCCGCCGCACGCCCAGATAACACCAGGGGCAGACGAGGTCGTGCACGACCTCGATCGCCAGCCTTGCCTTGGGGGGTGCGAGGATATTCACCGCGCGGGCCTTTTGTGCCTTGTCTGGACGTCGTGCCTGTATCATCGATCCGTCACGCCGCGGGAGCAAGCGGCGTGTCGTGGGCGCCGTCCCGAGGAGAAGTCGATGGCCATCGTGATGTATGATCTGGCTGGGGCCGACCCGGCGCTGCGTTTTAGCCCCTATTGCTGGCGCACCCGTATGGCGCTGGCGCACAAGGGCTTGGCGGTCGAGACCGTGCCCTGGCGCTTCACCGACAAGGACGTCATTGCGTTTTCCGGCCAGGGCCGCGTGCCGGTGATCCGTGATAGCGATACCGTGGTGTACGATAGCTGGACGATCGCCAATTATCTCGAGATGACCTACCCCGACCGTCCCAGCCTGTTCCGCGGCGCCGGCGGCCAGGCGCATGCGCGGTTCATCAATGCCTGGGCCGATTCCGTGCTGCTAGGCGGCATTGCGCGACACATCATGCACGACATCCTGCTAGCCACCGATCCGAAGGATCACACCTATTTTCGGAGCAGCCGCGAGCAGCGTTTCGGTGCGACACTGGAGGTGGTGCAGGCCGAGGGACGCGCCCATCAGCTCGCGGTACTCCGCGAGAGCCTGACGCCGGTGCGTCTGGTGCTCCGCGGACAGCCCTGGCTGGGCGGCGAGGCGCCTAGCTACGCCGATTACATCCTGTTCGGGACGCTCCAATGGCCGCGCTGTGTCAGCCCGTTCGCGCTGCTGGCCGAGGACGATCCGGTGCTGGCGTGGCTGGAACGGGCGCTGGATCTGTTCGACGGGTTGGGACGCAAGGCACCACGCGTGTGACGCCACGCTTCGACGCGCTGACGATCGCCGATGTGCGGCAGGAGACGGCGGAAGCAATCTCGGTCGCCTTCGTGGTGCCCGAAACG
>DATHNE010000086.1:0-14068 GCA_035486355.1 Acetobacteraceae bacterium | reverse complement strand
GAACTACGGCACCGCCTTGCTGTGGACGCTGCTGCTGCTGGTTCCGGTCCTCTACGTCAACCAGGAGATGGTGCTGCGCCTCGGCGCCGTCACTGGCGTCGGCCATGCGCGACTGATCCTGGAACGCTTCGGCAAGTTCTGGGGTGCGTTCAGCGTGATCGACCTGTTCATCCTGAATGGGCTGACCATCGTCACGGAGTTCATCGGCATCAGCCTGGCGCTGGATTATCTCGGTGTGTCGAAGCTGGTCGGCGTGCCACTGACCGCGGCGGCGACGATGCTCGCCGCCAGCACCGGCGATTTCCGCCGCTTCGAGCGGTTCGCGCTGATGCTGTGCCTGGGCAGCCTGCTGCTGGTGCCGATCGTGCTGTCGGTGCATGTGCCGGCCGGGCAGATCGCGCACGACCTGTTCGTGCCCTCGCTGCCCGACGGCAGATTGTCCGACATCCTGTTGCTGATCATCGGCATCGTCGGCACCACCGTCGCGCCGTGGCAGTTGTTCTTCCAGCAGAGCTACGTGATCGACAAGCGCATCACGCCACGCTTCATCAACTACGAGAAGGCGGATCTTTGGATCGGCATCGTCTTGGTGATGGTCGGCGCGATCGCGATGATGGTGTTTTGCGCCGTGATCTTCGAGGGCAAGCCGGAGTTCGGCAATTTCACCGATGCCGGCGGCGTGGCTGTCGCGTTGGGCAAGTACCTCAGCCCGACGATGGGTGTGCTGTTCGCGATCGCACTGATCGACGCGGCGATCATCGGTGCCTCGGCGGTGTCGCTGGCAACCGCGTACGCGATCGGTGACGTGCTGTCGCTGAACCATTCGCTGCATCGCAAGGCCCGCGATGCCAAGGGGTTCTACTTGGTCTATTGCGGGCTGATCGCGGCGGCCTCGGTGCTGGTGCTGATCCCGGACGCGCCGCTGGGCCTGATCACGCTGGCGGTGCAGACCCTGGCCGGCGTGCTGCTGCCCAGCGCCACGGTGTTCCTGTTGTTGTTGTGCAACGACAAGGCGGTGCTGGGGCCATGGACCAATGGCAAGGCACTCAACCTGTTCACCGGCGCGGTGATCGCCGTGCTGGTGACGTTGTCGATCATCCTGACGGCCTCGGTGCTGTATCCGGACGTCACCGGCCGGCAGATCCTGTTTGTGCTGGCCGGGGGGATCTCGCTGGCCGTCGTGGCCTTCGCCGTCACGCTGCTGCTGCAGCGCCGGCAGAACGGCGCGGCCGCCGGGCATCCCGAGATCCGCTGGACGGCGCGCGCACGCGCGGCCTGGCGCATGCCGAAGCTGTCCACACTGTCGCCGCTACACCTGACGCTGTCCAAGCGCGTCTGGATGATCGTGTTGCGCGGCTATCTGATTCTCGCGGTCGGCATGGTGCTGGTCCGCGTCGTGCAGCTCGCCCTGGGACAGGGTTAGGAGGGAGACATGCAGATCCTGGCACGCTGGTTGGGAACGCTGTGGCCGCGACGCGGATTGGCCCCCTTCCCTGTCGCGGTGTGGTGCCGTGGCGCCACGCTGCTTGCTTTGCACGCCGAGCGTCGAAGTTGACCCGTTGTCTGCAAGTGGCAAGGTGCGCGCCCGCTTTCTGAGCTTCGGAGATCCGCATGCCCTCGCCGCAGACCATCGCCACAGTGCTGGACCACATCGACGCGAGCCTTCCGGCGTCGCGCGGGCGGCTGTTCGACCTGCTGCGCATCCCGTCGGTCAGTGCGCAGCCGGCGCACGAGGCGGATTGCCAGCGCGCGGCGGAGTGGGTGCGCACGCAGTATGACGCGATGGGATTCAGCACCAGCATCCAGCAGACGCCAGGCCATCCGGTGGTGTTGGCGCAGCATCCGGGGCCGGCGGGCTATACTGGCCCGCACGTGCTGTATTACGGGCATTACGACGTGCAGCCGGTCGATCCGCTGGAGTTGTGGCACACACCGCCGTTCGAGCCGCAACTGGTGGAGGGGCCACACGGACCGCGCTTCGTCGCGCGTGGTGCGGTGGACGATAAGGGCCAGTCGACCATGATCATGGAAGCCTTGCGCGCCTGGCACGATGCTGGCGGCGGCATTCCGGCAAAGCTGACGCTGGTGATCGAGGGCGAGGAGGAAACTGGCAGCAGGAATCTGGAACCGTTTCTGGTCACGAACAAGAACACGCTGGCGAGCGACATCGCGGTGATCAGCGACACCAACATGTGGGACATCGACACGCCGGCGGTGACGACGCGGCTGCGCGGCATGTGCTACTGTGAGGTGACCCTGACGGCCGCGAACCGCGACCTGCATTCGGGGCTGTTCGGTGGGTCTGCGATGAACCCGATCAACGTGCTGACGACGATCCTGGGGGAGCTGCAGGACGCGAATGGGCGGATCCAGTTGCCGGGGTTCTATGACCAGGTGAAGCCGATCAGCAACGCGCAGCGCGCGCAATGGGATGCGTTGCACTTCGACGAAGCGGCATTCCTGGGTTCGATCGGGCTGACCAAGCCGATCGGTGAGCGTGGCTATTCGGCGCTCGAGCGGCTCTGGGCGCGACCCACCGCGGACATCAATGGTATCTGGGGTGGCTATACCGGCGACGGCAGCAAGACGGTCATCGCATCGGAGGCGAGCGCAAAAGTCTCGTTCCGGCTGGTTGCCGATCAGGATCCCAAGGAAGTCGAGACCCAGTTCCAGCGCTTCATCAATGACCGCCTGCCGCCGGGCGCGGGCGCGACATTCCAGACGCATTCGTCGTCACGCGGCATCGAAGTCAACACCGACCAACCCTGGGTGCAGGCGGCACTGTCGGTGATGACCGAGGAATACGGCAAGCCCGCGATCCTCATGGGCTGTGGCGGATCCGTTCCGGTAGTGAATTCATTGCACCGCGTGCTGGGGATCGACACGTTGCTGCTGGGCTTCGGGTTGGATGACGATCAGGTGCACAGCCCGAACGAGAAGTTCGAGCAACGCTGCTTCCACAAAGGCATGCGCTCGCACGCAAGGTTGCTGGCGAAATTCGCTGGGGCGTAAAGGCAGGGTGCAGCGGGCGCCGCACCGTCCTCTCCTCGTGATGCCGTGGCTTGGCCACGGCATGCACGCCTTTGCGTGCTGCACGAGGGCAAGTCGTCGATGCCGGACCGGCGCCCGGCATGACGAGGAGGGGACAGTGCGTCACACGTTACGATCGTCATAACACATGGCACCACCCCGTCTTCGCCTTACCGGACTGCACAGCGCGCTGGCGGGACCCTTCAACCTATCCGTCGACGCTGGCGAATGCATCGCCGTGTCCGGTCCCTCTGGCTCCGGCAAAAGCCTCCTGCTTCGCATGATCGCCGACCTCGATCCGAATCAAGGCGAGGTCTGGCTCGACGAGCAGCCACGGTCCGGCATCCCTGCCCCCGTTTGGCGTCGCCAGGTGCTCTACAACGCCGCCGAAACTGGCTGGTGGCACGAAGACGTTGCCCCGCATTTCCAGCGCGCGACGCTGGCGGCGGCGCGTGCGCTGGTGCCCCGCCTCGACCTGCCACCCGACCTGCTTGACGGGCCGGTGCTGCGCCTGTCCACCGGGGAGCGCCAAAGATTGGCGCTGGTGCGTGCGCTCGTCCACGATCCGACGGTGCTGCTAGCCGACGAACCGACTGGGGCGCTGGACGCCGACACCACCGCCCTGGTCGAAACCGTCCTGGGCGAGCGAATGGCCACCGGCATGGCGATCATCATGGTCAGCCACAGCCATGAGCAGGCATGTCGCCTCGGCCACCGGCAGTTCCACATGCGCGACCGCCATCTGCATCCCGCATGACCCCCATCCTGTTGCACCCTGGCGATATCGCCATCGCCTCCGCGCTGATCCTGCTGGACGCCGCGCTCTCGGTCGCCCTTCAGCTCCGCCTGCACTGGCAGCTTGGCATCGCCGCGGCGCGCATGGTGCTGCAGCTTGTGCTGATCGGCTTCGTGCTGCGCGCCGTGTTCGCGCTGGGCTTGCCTTGGCTGACGCTGCTGGTGATCGTCGTGATGGTGGCGATCGCCGGCCGTGAAGTCGCGGCGCGCCCCGAGCAGCGGCTGCGCCATTTCGGCAACCACCTGGTCGGCGGCGCCGCGGTGGCAATGGCAACGCTGATCACGGCCCTGCTGGCCCTGACCACGGCGATCCGCCCGCATCCTTGGTACGACCCACATTACGCCATCCCACTGGCCGGCATCGTGCTGGGCAGCGTGCTGAACGGCGGTTCTTTGGCGTTGGACTCCGTGCTGGGCGGCGTGGTGCGCGAGCGCGCGGCGGTAGAAGCCCAGCTCGCCCTCGGCGCACCCTTCATGCGCGCCATGCGCGGCCTGATCCGCAGCTCCGTGCGCCGTGGACTGCTGCCGACCATCAATCAGATGGCGGCGGCGGGGATCATCACCCTCCCCGGCATCATGACAGGCCAGATCCTGGCCGGGATGGACCCGCTGGAGGCAGCGAAGTACCAAATCCTGCTGATGTTCCTGCTGTCAGGCGGAAGTGGCCTCGCGGCCGTTGCCGTGGTGTATCTTGCTGTGTGGCGACTGACCGACGATCGTCAGCGCCTGCGTCTGGACCGCCTGATCGCCAAACAACACGGACCGAAGCCATGAACGCTGCCGATGTGATGACCCGCCATGTGATCTCGATCGCCCCCGATGCGCCGCTCGAGGATGCCGTGAAGCTGATGCTGGACCACGGCATCTCCGGGATTTTCGTGGTCGACAAGGATGGCCATCTGGCCGGGGTGGTGACTGAGGGCGACCTGCTGCGCCGCAGCGAACTGGGCACCGGTCGGCAGCGGTCGTGGTGGCTGAAGCTGCTGGTGTCGCCGGGCAAGCAGGCGGACGATTTCATCCGCACGCATGGCCGCAAGGTGGCGGATGTGATGACGCCCGAGGTGCTCGCAGTCGATATCGACGCGCCACTGATCGATATCGTGGAGCTGATGGAAAAGCATCGGATCAAGCGCGTGCCGGTCACGGACAAGGATCGCGTGGTAGGTGTGGTAAGCCGCGCCGACATGGTGCGCGCGCTGGCCGTGACGGCGCGGCAGCCGCAGCCTGCATCGGGCGACGATCGGGCGATCCGGAACAAGCTGCTGGACACGCTGGAGAAGGAGGCGTGGACACCGGTCAGCACGTTGAACGTGACTGTGTCGGCCGGCGTGGTCGACGTGTGGGGGACCATCTCCGACGAGCAGGAGCGGCGGGCGATCTGCGTGATCGCCGAGAACACCCTCGGCGTGAAGCAGGTCAACGACCATCTGGTGTATGTCGAGCCGTATTCCGGCACCGTGATCGAACCGGATAAGACATAAATGCCGCCGTCGCGGTACCCCTCTCCCGCTTTGCGGGAGAGGTCGGCGAGCGAAGCGATGCTGGGTGAGGGTCTTGCCGCGTGCTCCACCCTCACCCGCGTGGCTGCACTCCGCGACCTCACCCGTGACGGCGGGAGAGGTGTGCGGCTCATCCGTCACTGACGTGTTTGACCTCGCGGTTATCGGCGGCGGCGTCAACGGCGCCGGGATCGCGCGCGATGCGGCGGGACGTGGGCTGAAGGTTCTGCTACTGGAACAGAATGATCTGGCCAGCGGCACATCGTCCGCCTCGACCAAGCTGATCCATGGCGGGCTGCGCTATCTGGAGTTCTACGAATTCCGCCTGGTACACGAGGCTCTGGCCGAACGCGAGGTGCTGCTGCGCGCGGCGCCGCACATCACGCGGCCGCTGCGATTCGTGCTGCCGCATCATGGGGGATTGCGGCCGCGCTGGCTGATCCGGCTGGGGCTGGTCCTGTACGACCATCTCGGTGGACGGAAGATCCTGCCGCCGACGCGCAGCGTGGATCTGCGGCACGATCCGGTCGGGGTGCCGCTACGGGCCGAATATATGCGCGCGTTCGAGTATTCCGATTGCTGGGTGGATGACGCACGGCTGGTGGTGCTGCTGGCGCGCGACGCGCAGAACCATGGCGCTGATATCCGCACGCGCACGCGCTGCACACGGGCGCGCGTTGTTGGCGATGCGTGGGAGCTGACGCTGGCGGATGGTACGAGCTGCGCGGCGCGGGCGCTGGTGAACGCGGCTGGGCCATGGGTGTCGCAGGTGCTGGCGGATGTGACCGGGCACAGCACACCGGCGCGCGTGCGGCTGGTGAGGGGCAGCCACATCGTGGTGCCGCGGCTGTTTTCGCATGACCGCTGCTACATCTTTCAGAACACCGATGGGCGCATCTGCTTCGCCATCCCGTACGAGCAGGATTTCACCCTGATCGGCACCACCGACGAGGACTACACCGGCGATCCGGCGCAGGTGGTGAGTACCGCTGCGGAAGAGGATTATCTGCGCGGCGCCGTCGGCGAATACCTGAAGCAACCGATCGCCGCCTCAGATATCGTCTGGCGGTATTCCGGCGTGCGGCCATTGCGTGACGACGGTGCCAGCAAGGCGCAGGAGGCGACGCGGGATTACGTGCTGGAGCTGGAGGGAATGCAGCCACTGCTATCGGTGTTCGGGGGCAAGATCACCACGCACCGCAAGCTGGCGGAGGCGGCGATGGCGAAGCTGGCACCGTATTTTCCCGGGATGCCGCCGGCCTGGACGGCGACAGGGTCGTTGCCGGGCGGGGATTTTCCCTGGGACGGTGTCGGCGTTCTCGAAGATGCACTGCGGCAGCGCTATCCGTTTCTCACCGAGGCGACGGTCGATCGACTTGTGCGGGCATACGGCACGCTGGCCACCGCGATATTGGGGGATGCAAGGACGATCGACGATCTCGGGCAGCATTTCGGCGCCGGCCTGACGGCGCGCGAGGTGACCTGGCTACGTGATCACGAATGGGCGCGCAGCGCCGAGGATATCCTGTGGCGGCGGAGCAAGTTGGGACTGCGCCTGTCGAGCCAGCAGGCGTCGGCGCTGACACACTGGTTATTGCGGCCTTCGTAGCGCGGGATGGCGCAGCTATTCGGCGCTGCGCGTTTCCAGAGCACCTAACGGTAATGATCGGCCTCGCTGATGCCCATCCTCACCTCCTGCGCAAACTTGAACAGCGACACACCCAGCAGACAAAGTGCAACGACGAAGAGAATGCCAGCGCCATACTCATGTGGCAGCCGAAAGAACGCGCTGAGAAATCCAAGGACCAGCAGAAACGCGGTGCACATCCCGCTGATCAGCGCCAGGTGTGTCGCGCTGTTCAACAGTCTGGCGCGCCGCCGCAGGCGTGACATATCCGCCTTGAGGTGGACCCGCGCGGTGTCTTGATCAGAGATTTCGTTCAGGCTGCGGATACGGTCAATGACAAGGGTCAGCCGCCCTAACAAGATTGCGATGAAAGCAGCAACCGCACCGAGAACGAAGGCCGGTGCCGTCGCCTGCGACATGACCGCCGAAATCTGGCTTGCAGCCGGGACCAGATCCATAATCAGTGTTGCCTTCGTCTGAAATGCGGCGATGGACCATCGCCCTGGCGTTGTTCACAGGTCGTCATCGCTGTTGTCTTAACCCGCATTGCGAGTTCTATCCATGCCGGTGGGTGAGGCCGCGCTAGGGTCGGACGCACAGGTTAGATTGCCAGCCGCCATCAGTGAGTTGCCGCGATCCTTGATGAGAGTCGTGCGGCAAGGTATCATCGAGTTGCCAACCGTCCAGACGCTGGAGTTCTGCGGCCAGCACATTGTTCGGCGAATCTTCGAGTCAATCGCGATGGATCCGCGCCGGTTGCTGGATCGTGTGTGGCTTCCGGCATGCAGCCAAGCGGACGATGAGCACGGCAGACCACGCGGCGTCAGCGATTATGTCGCCGCGTTGACCGATGGGTCAGCAACACGTGCCTACGAACGGCTTTATGTGCCACGTGCAGGGAGTGCGTTGGACCGTGATTAGCGCCTGGTGGGCGCTGTTCAGACCAGTGTTATCCCAGCAGCACCTTGGCGATCCGCTCCCGTGTGAACGGCATGTCGCGGATGCGCACGCCAAGGGCATGCGCCACCGCGTTGCCGATCGCGGCGGCGGTGGGACCCATCGTGCATTCGCCCATGCCGAGCGTCGGCTGATCCGGCGCCTCGATCAGAACCGTATCAATCTCGGGCACTTCAGAGAACTTCAGGATCGGGTAGTGCTCCCAGTCGAGCGAACTGATCCCCTCCCCCGCCATCGTCACCTGTTCCTTTAGCGTCATGCTGGCGGCCTGGATGATGCCGCCGTCGAGCTGGTTCTTGCCGCCGTCGGGGTTGATGACCAAGCCGGCATCGGCGGTGCACCAGACGCGCTTCAGGCGCACTTCCTGGTCCACCTCGACCTCAACCGCCACGGCCGCATAAGCGGCCTTATTCTTGTAGCGCGCCCAACCGAGGCCCAGGCCCCGCCCGCTGCCGGCAGGACCACGTGACGCCCAGTCGCAGCGCGCCGCGACGTCCCGGATGATCCGACGGGCGCGCGGGTCGGAGAGGATCGACATCCGATACGTTATCGGATCTATTCCCGAGCGCTCTGCCAACTCGTCCATGAAACACTCGATGGCGAACACGTTCGGCAGCGCGCCCAGGCCACGCAGCGCACTGGTGCGGACCGGCGCCTGCAACACCAGGTGATGCAGGATGCGACGCGCCTTGATGTCATATAACGGTACCGCATTGCGGGTGCCGCCACCACCACCGGCTTCGGGCGGATCGGTGGGTTTCGGGTCGGGTGGCGGGGTGGGCAGCGCCTCGTGCGTCAGCATGTTGCCACCGGTGCTGGGGCGCTGCACGTGGGTTGCGGACCAGACCTCCTGCGTCCAGTCGACCGGCTTGCCGGCGTCGTCCAGCGCGGCGCGCACGGTGACGCTCATCGCCGAGCCGATCGGTTCGAAACCGAACTCTTCCTCACGCCGCCACTGCACGCGGATGCACTGGTCAGGGACTTGGAGCGCGATTACCGCGGCGTCCACCGCGACGTCATCGGCACCGTTGTGGCCATAGCAGCCGGCACCCTGCACGTGGCGGACGGTGATATGGTCCTTGGGCAAGCCCAGCAAATTGGCCAGCGCGGCCTGCAGCGGATACGGGCCCTGCGTGTGCGACCAGACGGACAGATGGCCGTGGCGATATTCCGCCAACGCACAGGACGGACCCATTGAGGCATGCGCGATGTAGGGGCGCGAATAGGTTGCCTCCACCACCGTCTGCGGCGCGTCCGCCATCGGCGGATCACCGTGCACGCGTTCATCGGTCGGCTTGCCGACCAACCAGGTCGCTTCCTGCTGATCCGGTGTAATGCTGCGCGCCTTGGCCCAGGTCGCGTGCATCGGGGCCGCAACGGCTGCGCGCTGTACCACCGTCTCGTCACGTCCGACAAAGGCGACGAAGTTGCCGGTGCGCACCACGCGGACATCGCCGCCGGCGGCATGGCGCACTTTCGCCTCATCTAACGCGGTCAGCACGGCGCCGCGATTGGGCTGGCGCAGCACACGCGCGTGCAGCATGTCGGGGCGCACCATGTCGTGGATGAATGCCGCACCGCTCACCTTCGCCGGCAGGTCGCGGCGCGGTGTGGATTTGCCGACGACGCGATAGGCCGTGTGTGGCTTCGGCGGCGCGCTGCCGGTGATCTCGGCGGCGAAATCCTCGGCCTGCACAAAGCTCCAGTAATCCTGGCCGACGGACGCATCGCCGCGCCGGAACGTGCCGTCGTCCACCGTGATATCACTCGGCGCGCAGTTCAGTCGTTGCGCTAACCGATCGAGCACACGCGCGCGCAGTTCCGCGGTGACCAGCCGCACGGAACGGCCTGACACCTCGATCGACTGGCTAGACGTGGTCTGCCCTTCATCCGGTGCGTCCTGCGTGTCGCCGGACAGCACCTTGATGCATGCAAGGTCGACATCCAGCTCCTCGGCGGCGATCTGCGCCAGCGCGGTGACGTTGCCCTGGCCGAGTTCGACCTTGCCCACCGCCAGATGCACCGTGCGATCGGGATCGAAACGGAGCCATTTCTCCATGCGGCGATTGGTCTGCAGGCTCAGCGGCAGATCGCTCATTGTGCGGCGCCTTTCATACCTGAGGTGGCACGGATCATCGCGGCGGCTTTCTCGACCGCACGCAGGATGCGGGGCTGCGCGCCGCAGCGGCACAGATGGTTGTCGAGCGCGGTGGCGATCTCGGCACGGCTCGGGCTGGGGTTGCGGTCGAGCAGTGCCTTCGCCTCGATGATGATGCCGGACAGGCAGTAGCCGCATTGGCCGGCCTGCTCGTCGAGGAACGCAAGCTGGAGAGGATGTGGTTTGGCGGCAGTGCCGAGGCCTTCGATGGTGGTGATCGATCTGCCGGCAACGGTGCCAACCTCACGCGAGCAGGCGTAGACCGGGGTGCCGTCGACCAGCACCATGCAACTGCCGCACTGCTCGAGGCCACAGCCGTAGCGCGAGCCTTTGAGATCGAGCTGGGTGCGCAGGACGTCGAGCAGCGGTGTGGTGTCCGCCACGCTGACCGAACGTGCCTGCCCGTTCACCACGAGGTCGATTGCCATCCGTTCCCCCATTGCCTCATCGTTGGGTGGAGTGTGCCAGACACTAGGCAGCGCCGCCAACGTCATGCCGGGCCAAACCCCGGCATGACGTGATGAGGGTTCTGCGCGCGGTTCACATCTTCCCTGCGTCCCATGGCAGCTGCCACAGCTCGGTGTTACACAGCTTGTCGGCCAGCGAGTTCGAAATCGCTTCGAACAGGCGTTCGCCCTTCTCGCTGCTGGCCGCTTCGGGGTTGCCGATCACGCCGGACGCCGAGCGCGCGCCAATCGCACGCCAGCGATAGACGCCGCCGCCGGCCACGTCGCTGACATCCGGCGTCATGTTCACCTTTGCCAGCGGAATGCGATCCTCCGCCACCAGCTCCGGCCGCACCGCCATCATCATCGCGGTCTCGGCCTCGCAGGCGTGCTGCAGGCCGCCTTGCGTCTCCAGTATCTTCGCGATCGGCACCGCGGCGGCATACCAGTAGGTGAACTGCACGATCGGCACGCGGTATTTCGGGGTGAGCTCGTCGGTGATGGTGCGCAGGGCGTTTTCGTTCCCGCCATGCGCGTTCAGCAGCACGATGCGTTTGAATCCATCGCGCAGCACCGAGCGCACCACGCACTCCACCACGGCACTGAACGCGGAGAAGTCCAGCGTAATGGTGCCGGAGAAACTCATGTGGTGTTCCGACAGACCGGTCCACAGCACTGGCAGCACGATGGTCGGCTGGCCGCGTGCCTGCGCCTTGGCTGCGGTGCGGGCAGCGACTTCCTCACCCAAACGTGAGTCGACCTCCACCGGCAGATGCGGGCCGTGCTGTTCCAGCGACGCGACCGGGAGGATCACGATCGCATCCTGCTGCGCCAGCGCCCGCAACTGATCGGCGCGCGAGCGGCGCCATTCCACCTCGGCCATCGCCAAGCTCCCCTGCTTCCTCTAGCTATCGGGCCACGGATTGGCGGGCGAGGAAAGGGCGTCGGATGAACCTGTTCAGGAAGTTACAGCAGCGCGGGGCGGCGGGGCGGCCGGTGTGCGTGGGGCTGGTTGGCGCGGGCAAGTTCGGGTCCATGTTCCTGTCGCAGGTGCCGACGACGCCGGGGATCGAAGTGGCGGTGATCGCCGACCTGGCGCCGGATCGCGCGAAGGAAACCTGCCGGCGTGTGGGATGGGACGCCGCGCGGATCGAGGCGACGCGCTTCACCGATGATGCGTCGGTGCTGCTGGCGGCGGATGATGTCGAAGTGGTGGTCGAGGCGACCGGGCACGCGCCGGCCGGGATCGGACATGCACGCGGCGCGATCCGCAACGGCAAACACATCGTGATGGTGAATGTGGAGGCGGATGTGCTGGCCGGGCCACTGCTGGCGCGCGAGGCGGCTCGGGCGGGCGTTGTGTATACGATGGCGTATGGCGATCAGCCGGCGCTGGTGTGCGAGCTGGTGGATTGGGCGCGGGCGTGCGGATTCAAGGTGATCGCGGCCGGCAAGGGAACGAAGTATCTGCCGGACTATCATGCGTCCACGCCGGCGACGGTGTGGGGGTATTACGGGCTTACGCCCGAGCAGGCGCGCGTAGGTGGGATGAACCCCCAGATGTTCAATTCATTCCTGGACGGGACCAAGTCTGGCATCGAGATGGCGGCCATCGCCAACGCCACCGGGCTGACGCCGCCGCCGGATGGGTTGGCGTTTCCGCCGGTGGGATCAGATCAGCTCGCGGAGGTGCTGCGGCCAGGCAATCATGATGGTGGGCTGCATCATGCCGGCCAGGTGGAGGTGGTGTCGTCGCTGCATCGCGACGGCAGCGTGGTAGCGAATGATCTGCGCTGGGGCGTGTATGTGGTGTTCGAGGCGCCGGGTGAGTACGCGGCGCGGTGTTTCCAGGAATATGGCGTGGTGACCGATGCCACGGGGCGGGTGTCGGCGTTGTACCGGCCGTTTCATTTGATAGGGCTGGAGCTGAATATTTCGATCTTGTCGGCGGCGCTGCGGGCAGAGCCGACGGGGGTGGCGGATGGATTCCGCGGCGATGTGGTGGCGACGGCGAAGCGGGATTTGAAGGCCGGCGAGGTGCTCGATGGCGAGGGTGGCAGTTGCGTGTGGGGGAAGTTGTTGCCGGCACGGACCAGTTTAGAGATCGGCGGATTGCCGATCGGATTGGCGAGCCGGGTGCCGCTGGTGCGGGATGTGAAGGCGGGCCAGTGCGTCACCTGGCGGGACGCGCGGATTGATGAGACCGATGCCACATATCGGTATCGGCGCGAGATGGAACAGGCCTTCGCATAGCGGAACGGGAGCGGCAGATGATTCCCGGCGCGCGGACCCCTCTGACGGTTGATCTGAGCGGAACGCGGGTGGCGATCAGCGCCGGCGCTGGCGGCGGGGATTTCCGAGAATGACATGACCGCGCGGACGGTGGCAACGACGAGTCTGACGAGTCTGAAGTGCTTCGTCTCGCAGCAGGATGCCGCGAACATGGCGCTGTATCTTGCGCGCCCGTTCGGGGTGACGATCAGCGCGCAGGTAATCAGTATCGACGGCGCTATGCGGACGACGATGTGAGAAAGGCGTGGATGGCGGGCCCTCGACCGGCATGATGGGTACAGCTATAGCGCAGGGATCGGGGCGATGTCGCGCAGGCGGGGGAGAACTTCCCTGGCGAACAGGCGGATACCTTGTTCTGATTCCGTGTGCGTCATGAACCCGCTGCGGCCGATCATGGCAAGGTGCCCAAAGCCGCCAACCTTGTCGTAGAATTCCATGATCTGGCGATAGACGCTGTCGGGGTTACCGGCGAACAGGATGCCTTGGGCCATCGCCTGTTCGGGCGTGATCGACATCAATTTGGCGGCATTCTGGTTGGCGGGGGTAACGCCTTTCTCGGCGTTGGCGAGGTTGGTGGGGTCAGCTTTCGGCTTGCTGCGGTAGACCTGGGCCGCGATGTGCGGCGGCGCGGTGCCAGGCAGGAAGCGGGAATATTGCGGTGCCGATTTGAGGCTGGTGTTGAGGAACCATAGCAGCTTGCTGCCGATGCGGATGCCTTCCTCGTCGGTGTCGCCGACATAGACCAGCGCGGCGTAGGCGAAGTTGTCGGTGGTGACTGGCGGCAGGCCGGCGGCGACACGGGCCTGGCGGTGGGCCTGGTAGGCGCGCTTGGTGCCATCGGGGCCACGCAGCACCAGCACCTGCACCATGCCGCGGCGGCCGACCTCAGCGGCGGTGTCGGGGTCGCCGGTGGCGGCCCACAGGCGGGGATGCGGTTGCTGCCAGGGGCGCGGCCAGATGTTCACGTGGCGATGGGTGAAGTGTTTGCCCTGCCAGGAGAACGGGCCATCGTGATGCGACAGCGACTTGCGGATCAGGTCGATGGCTTCCCAGTAGCGCTCGACATTGCCCACGGGGTTGGCGTTGTTCGAGGCCATCTCGCTGCCGCCGGATTTGACGAAGCCGATTTCCAGGCGGCCGCGGCTGATGACGTCGGCGGTGGCGTATTCCTCGGCGATGCGGACGGGTTCCTGGCGCAGCGAAACCAGCGTGCCGAGGCTGAGGATGCGCACCTGGCGGGTCTGACGCGCGAGGATGCCCAGCA
>DATHNE010000085.1:0-15726 GCA_035486355.1 Acetobacteraceae bacterium | reverse complement strand
CATACATCACGCCGTTGACGACCTCGCGCATGTTCACCGTGCGCTTGCCGCCGCCGCGCTTGGCCGGCGGGATCAGTGGCTCGATCAACCGCCACTCCGCGCTGGTCAGGTCGCTTGGATAGCGCAGCGTATCGCGGTCATCGCGATGGCGGTTCGCGGTCGTCCACATCGGGCACCTCCAGCGTCGGTGTCTCGCGACGAATCACACCTCTCCGAGCCGGATCAAGCCCGTTCCGCTAACCGATTCAAATGACTCGCAGTGTCTCCGGACGGACACTCAGGGTTCCTGACC
Source organism: Acetobacteraceae bacterium (assembly GCA_035486355.1). Taxonomy (GTDB): domain Bacteria; phylum Pseudomonadota; class Alphaproteobacteria; order Acetobacterales; family Acetobacteraceae; genus Palsa-883. The sequence continues at coordinate 15,434 of DATHNE010000085.1, read as the reverse complement.
ATCGAAGAAAAAACAGCACGCGATGCGTGGCGAGCGCTCTGATACTATCTTAGTCTGCACTTGTCCTTGCGTAGTTTCGTCCGTAGTGTAACTGCGTTTGTCATCATCAACAAGGAACCGAACCGTTGGCCAGAAAGCCTAGCCTAAGCAAGTATCTCCACGACGCTCGCACGCGGCGTGACATGAGCGTTGCAGAGCTTGCGGAGAAAGTCGGTGTGAGTGCGCCTTGCATCTACTTCTGGGAAGCCGGCAAATCGCGTCCGCGCGATGCCAACCTGACTGCGCTGTGCAAGGCGCTCAAGCTGCCACTTCGTGCGACGCGAGAGATTGCTAATACGTAATATACTGATTGCCGCGAGGGACAACGCCGCAGCGGACAGAATAGCTCCGGATATTGTGTGACTACCATGAAGCCGCACTACGTGCGGTTCACATCATTGATGGGAAATTGCCGATATCATTTTATCGCGCATCACTTTGATGAAATTCACTCGGAATTCTCTACCATCTCGGGTACAGATGTGGGTGCCCATCCGTGTGGCACGGGCCCAGTTTGAACCACCCTGATTTGGCTAAGAGGCTGACCCGGAATGGTTGCGGAATGTTCAACTGAGTCATTTCAAAGAGATAGACGATGTCTGGGCAACGTCGCCATCCACCGGCGCGAGGCCGATGAAGTCGAAGCGGCAATAGAGCGTGTTGTGAGTTGGCGGTCTTGCCGGCGTCGCGCTCATGTCGCGCCATCTGGTATTGGCATGATAGGCGCCAGGCACGTTTTCTTAGGTGAAATCAAGGCTCTGTCGTTGCATGGTCGATTCGGGTCAGACTCTAACATCCTGAGATATTCGTTCTTCCTATTCTCACTAAACAACGACACCGGCACGCCACGATCGTTATATCTTGGCCGATCATAATCTCTCTGTGTTCAGAGGACATCGCATTTACGCAGTTTGCCAGCGTTTCAGGCTGTCGTGTCGGATGGAACGGAATAGCCCAATCGAAGCACAAGACCGGTAACCATACGACTCGCATGCCGACATTCGTTATGATAGCGGTAGCGTATTGCTCAGTCGGGACCGTGTTCGTCAAAGATATCCCGAAGGTGGCTTCCAGGTTGACCCGCTCGCTGCGCCCGGAAAGCTATAATGACACTATCACGGCGGTAAACGTCGCGATGGCCGCCGCCACCGTCCCATGCGCTGACAGTGCGGCAAAGCTGCATTGATGACACTGCGAAAACACCTCGAAGGATGTGGGCATGCCTTCGACATTGTCGCCAATTTCATTCACAATGAACTACCGAGAGCGCGCACCTCTGTCTTGGATCGACAGGCTAGCTACTTCGCCCTACCGTAACAAAATCCGCTCCGGCAACTGTCCAAGATAGGCCTGGGCTCCCCTCCGACTGCAGCCGGCACATTTATGTTGCGGTGCGACTATAAGCAGCGGCTCACGCTCGCCATAGCGCTGAATGATGCCGGTTCGGCTCCAATATCCCCAGCCCGGGCTGACCGCCGCGAGCCCTGATTTCCGCAATCGACGCACAAATCCTGTCCCTAAACACTAGATTATCGCGGAGGCGTCATCGGCCTATGTCCTGCGTATCGGCGGACGGCTCCTACCAAAACTTTCGCCGACACAACCAACAGACCGGCCATCTCAGATGGCGGATCGCACAACAGGAGACTGACGATGAAGACTTTCATCCTTGCCCTGATCGCCACCGTGTCGCTGGGTGTCGGCAGCGCCAATCTGGCCAATGCCGCGATCATCTCGTCTCACCATCAGTTCCCGCCGTCTTCGTCCAACGGCTAATCCGGCGCGACACGGGGCGCGAAACAAGAGCGGACGCGGGGGGCCGGCGCCAAGCCCGGCTTCCCTCTGCGGTGGAACGTGACGCCGGGCTTGGTCAGGGTGGCGGTCTACCGGAACTGCGGGCATCCGGAGGTTCGACGATCTGGCGCTCGCCTATTGATCCATGTGGCGCAGCATTGGCTGGGTTGACAGCGTAACCTGCTGATCAATCGGCCAGTAGCGGTCGCCCACGGCACGCGAGGAGACGCGTCGTCCAACAGCCAGACGTGACCGGTTATGTTCTGGGCGGCCACATCTCCGTTACCCGCCCGCAAGAGTGGGAACTCCGGCCCACGCGGCGCGTTCATACAGCACGACGATGTGAATGCACCAATAGTGACACGGATTTGCAAGGCAGCCGGCCTGCAACACCGAATAATGGCGGCGAAACCGGGTTTTGATGGACCACGGCCATGTATTCCGCAGCACCCAAACAAGCATCTGACTGGCCTGGCATGACAGCGCGCGCGCGCGCCGTGACCCGGCACAGCGGCAGTGACGCCGACCCACGGCTCGCCGCGATCACCCGTCGCCCGAAGCCGGTCAGTCCGATCGAAACCATGGTGTCAGCGTTGGAATACTTGTCCCCCGCGCGGGCACGCATCCTCGGGCTGCTCCTCACGGCGACGCAACCGGGAAGCTGCGGTGGCAGCAAAGTGCTGCAGCCGATCTGGGCGAACGAGATGACGGATCGCGCCTATCAGATGGTCCGTCTGACCCGCCTGCTCGACAACCGTGTGCCACGAAACGACAGCGATCCAGTGGATGATAGCCTCGAATGGCGGATCACCAGCAATCTGACCGAGACAATGCGCGCGCTGCACATCCGGACGGACGACGAGGCTCAGCCCTGCTCCGACCTGCTGCGTGCCACGGTCCGGGATCTGGTGGAGCTGTTCGGGGAAGCGGTTGGTGTTAGCGGCATCTCGACCTGCATCGACCGGCTGGACCTACCCGCCTTCAAGCGGCGGGCTCTGGTGCTCATGGCAAGTCATCTGGTGGTTGATATCCTGCTGCACGCCGCGCGTGAGCACCGCAGCCCGCAGTTGCTGGTGGCATTGGACCAACCCCGCTGCGGGGTGGCGCGCCTCTCGGTTGGTTACGATGACCACGCGGTTCCATTCGGTCCGCTCGATGGCACCTACGGTGTGATCGACGATCTCGCCAGCTTGCTGGAGACCGACATCATCTACCGGGCGGATCGCCTGGGTCGGTTTGTCACCGGGATGGATTTTCCGCTGTGCTGACACCGCGGCCCCGGCGACACCGCGCTGCGGCCGCGCGGTGCGACCACGCGCAACGCGCGCTCGACCAGTCCGGTACCCTGAACGTCGATCCGGCCGTGAGGCGCAGTATCGTGGGCCTTCTGGCCCATTACCGCGCGGATCGCCTTGGCACAGACATCGCCGAAACACATCAACTGCCGGTGAAGGAAGATCCGCACCCGCGGGCCGGCTTGCCGGGGCACCGATCCAACATCGCGGTCGGCGCAACGCCGTTGGGCGGCGACGGAAATCATCATCGGGGCAGGTTTCTCCCAGTGAACGCACGATCGTCAAAGCCGTACCCCTCAGGGCGCGGTACCACCGCCACGATGCATGGCGTACAAGCCTAGGAGACAACCAGATGAAAACAACCTCAATGGCCGCGGCGTTAGCTTTGGCATTGGCCACCGCGACGGCGCACGCACAGACCGCGCCGGCGCAAACCGCGCCTGCGGGGTGCACCGCGCAGAAGACCGCCGAAGGCGGCTCCTACAGCCGCCAGACGCCGCAGAACGACGCCGAGGGCGGTAGCTGGAGCAAGCAGACACCGCAGAACGATGCGGCCAAGGGCACCGCCCAGACACCGCAGAAGACCGCCGAAGGCGGCAGTTATAGTCGTCAGACACCGCAGAATGACGCCGAGGGTGGCAGCTGGAGCAAGCAGACACCACAGAACGATGCGGCCAAGGGCACCGCCCAGACACCGCAGAAGACCGCCGAAGGTGGCAGCTATAGTCGTCAGACACCGCAGAACGACGCCGAGGGCGGTAGCTGGAGCAAGCAGACACCGCAGAACGACGCCGCTGCCCCCTGCAAGGGTTAGCCGTCACCACTTCTGGTCGACGTCGGCGCAAACGGAGAGGCCCCGCCCCAAGCTCCGTTTGCGTCTCGGCGTTCGGTGCGATCCGAGGTGAACCACTTGCGCACGGGTCGGTACGTCGCGGTGCCGACTGACCACCGGTAGGCACGGCCTGAACGTCCGTGCCTTGCTTTCAGCAGCAGATCGAAGTGCCCATCGGTGCTCTGCGCCGTGACGATCAACATTCGCGGCGTCGGTGATGTGGTAATCGCGCGTGCCATCCTTGTGCCAATCGCCGGCGATATCCTAGTGGGCAGACATCGGCACCGCCAGAATCTGCTCCACCGCACCATCGACCACCGCGAGTAGGTATAGCGCGCTGTACTCCGCGCCGCCGCCGGAGCAGGCCTCGGACCACTTGCCGCGCAAGCCGAAGGCTCGCTGACCGGGAGCGATCTGATACGGAGCAAGATCGAATCCATCGAACCCGTCCGGCGCGACCGAATCACCCTTGGCATCATCCAACGCCTGAGGCGCCGCCGGCAGGTCCGTATCGCGCCAGTTTGCCAGATCATCAACGCGCGGCGACGTCGCGATCAGCACCGGGGCGTCCCCGACTTCACGGCAATCACGCCGACCTAAGCCTGGACCGGCGGCGTGCTATCCCCGCCCGGGTATCGGTTGCACGGCGTGTCATCCGGCCCAGTGGGAATGTCTCCACCGACGCATACGATCGCGACGTAGTGGTCGGTCTGACCCGAAAGCGGCTTCGCACCAACGACATTGAGCGTTCCGGGAGTGCCAGGCGGCAGCAGCAGCGCGGCAACCCGTTGCGCTGCCAGACCGTCAGGCAGACGCAGACCCAACCGATCCAGGGCGGGCTTGCCCTGCATCTGTTCGGCGAACACCTGCTTGCTCTCGGGCGTCTTCAGCAACCCTGGCACCTGGTCCAAAGAGTGCGCGGTCTGCCCAAAGGCCGGCCCGGCAAAGACCATGGCGAGAATGGTCAGAAGCGTGCGCACGTCTTTGCTTTCAATTCAGCCGCGCCCATTCGTCGATGGCGATGAACCGGCGATGATCCCGCCCTCTTCGCGCATCGCTTGTAGCAGCCGGCTGTTGCGCCTGTCTTGTGGCGGCGCCACGCTGTCCCCACACCACCGGGACTTCAGGGGATGGAAACCGACTACCTCGTCATCGGTGCCGGCTCGGCCGGCTGCGTCATCGCCAACCGGCTGTCGGAGAGCAGTGCGCGCGTCACGCTGCTGGAAGCCGGCCCGTCCGACTGGCGGCCGTGGATCCACATCCCCGCCGGTGTGCTGAAGCTGCTGCGCCATCCGGTGGTAAACTGGAACTATACCGCCGAGGCGGGTCCCGGCAGTGCCGGGCGGCAGATCCACTGGCCGCGCGGCAAGACGCTGGGCGGCAGCTCCTCGATCAACGGCATGCTGTATGTACGGGGCAATCCGGCCGATTTCGATGGCTGGGCGCAGATGGGCTGCCGCGGCTGGACCTTCGACGACGTGCTGCCGTTCTTTCGTCAGTCGGAACATTACGTGCAGCGTGGCGACCCCGAGAGGCGTGGCCAGGGCGGCGTGCTGCGGGTGGAGGACTATCGCACCGTCCTGCCACTGACGCACCGCTTCGTCGAAGCCGCGCAAGCAGCCGGGTTTGCCTTCAGCCGGGACCTCAACGGCAAGCAACAGGAGGGCGTCGGCTATTCGCAAATGACACGCAATGGCCGCTACCGCGGCTCGACCGCACGCACGTTCCTGGCCGCCGCCAAGGCCCGCGCCAACCTGCGCGTGGAGACGAATGCGTTGACAACACGCCTGCTGTTCGACGGCGGCCGGTGCGTGGGCGCCACATTCCGGCAGAACGGTGCCGACCACGAGATCCGGGCAGCGCGTGAAGTCATCCTGTGCGGCGGCGCGGTGAACTCCCCTCACCTGCTGCAGATTTCCGGCGTCGGGCCGGCGGCGCATCTGCAATCGATCGGCGTGGACGTGATGCACGACCTGCCTGGCGTAGGCGCGAACCTGCAGGATCATTACGTCTCGCGCATCTCGCACCGCGTGACCGGCGCCATCACGATCAACACGCTGGCCCGCGGCATGCGGCTCGCTGGTCAGGTGGCGCGGTTCTTCCTGCTGGGCAACGGCGCGCTGACCTTTGGCGTGACGTCGGCGCAAGTGTTCACCCGATCACGCGAGGGCCTCGCGAGCCCCGACCTGCAATTGCTGTTCACCCCCGCGAGCTATGACCCCAATCTGTTCGGCACGCTGGAGCGCACCGACGGGATGACAGTGGCGATCTGTCCGGTTCGGCCCGATAGCCACGGCACCATCTTGGCCGCCTCGCCCGATCCGCTGGCGAAACCAGTGATCACACCAAACTATCTGTCCGCCGCCTCCGACGGTCGTGTGCTGCTGGCGGGCATGCGGATCACGCGACAGATCTTCGCCCAGGCGCCGCTTGCGCGGCACAGCGTGACGGAGACCCTGCCGGGGCCCGATGTGCACACCGACGACGCGCTGCTGGACTACTGCCGCCGCTTCGGCACCACGATCTACCACCCCGTCGGCACCTGCCGGATGGGCGAGGACAATCCGATGGCGGTGGTGGATTCCCGCCTGCGTGTGCACGGTATCGGCGGCCTACGGGTGATCGATGCGTCGGTGATGCCGACGCTGACCACCGGCAACACCAATGCGCCGACCATTATGATCGCCGAGAAGGGCGCCGCGATGATCCGCAAGGACGCGCGGGCCTAGGCGCGACCGCCAGCGATCGCCTTGGCCCGACGCGCGTCCAACGGCCCCGCCGCACCGCATGCGCCAACCCCAGCCGTGCCAAGCCCGTCACGCCCCGCTCCGTCGGCTCGGGCACCGACCCCGTTCCGCGCTGCACGGTCAAGGCCGTTGAGGTCACGCTTGGCCGCTGCTGTCGCATGGGGCCGTCTGGCCCCCTGCTTTGAGGTGACACCCAAATACAGGCCGGCTGGATCCGGCTGGGCATTGTGGCCGAAGCTGAGGGTTCGCTTGACCCATCGGCAAAGCTTTGTGTCACCGTGCTGGCGCGCCAAAGCCCGGCTGGCGTGCTGCCGGGGGCACTGCCCAGTGCCAGCAGATTTCCGGACGCCACGGGGGGACCAGCGAAACGCTGAACGACAGAGGCGCCGCTTGGCCGAAGCCGCGGCCAGCGCAAGCGCGAAGGCCGCCGCGCCGAGACGGCGCGCAAAGGGGAGGGTTACGGGAAGAGCTCCATGGGACCGGCTTTTGCCGCATCACAGCAAGCTCTGTGCCTGGCATTGCGCCGAATTCCGCGCAATGCCTCGCGATCTGCAACGCTCCCCGCCCACGCGCTGGGGCACGCATCCTCGGGTCCGGTCCGCGAATGAGGCCAATGCTTTCGCAACGGCCTCCGGACCTCGTAACTTTGCCGCGCAGGGCGGCTTTCGAGTTGGGAGACACGCATGACAGGCCGCATCCGGGGACGCCGCGGCGCGCCACCACCGCCGTAACCAGGTCCGAACCCGACCTGTTCCCGACGGCCTTGCGGCATCACAAGGCGGGCCGGCTGGACCAGGCCGAAGGTCTCTACAATCGTATCCTCGCACACGATCCGGCGCATGCCGACAGCTTGCATCTGCTCGGTGTTATCGCCTGCCAGCGCGAGCGGTACCCCACCGCCATCAATCTGATTCGCCGTGCCATCGCGCTACATGACAACGTCGTCACCTACCACACCAACCTCGCTATCGCGCTGCACAAGCAGGGCGAGATCGACGCGGCGATTACGCATTACGAACGCGCCCTCGCGCTCGGGCCTGATGACGCCGGCCTGCACGATACCCTCGATGGCGTGTTGTACGCGCACGCCCGACTGACCGAATCCGTGGCGCACGATCGGCACACATCGGCATTGCAAACCGATAACGCGCGCGCATTACAATTTGGGGTTGGCGCTGCACGACCAGCGCGACCGCGTCGCAGCGGTGGCGGAATACCGATGCGACGCCGCGCTTATGCCGGATGCCCCTGAGACCCACTACAATCTCGGGATCGCGCTATACGAACTCGGTCGATATGCCGAGGCGACCGCGTCATGCCGGAAGACCATCGCGCTCCAGCCGGATAACGCTGCAGCACATCATAATCTCGGCGCGGCAGTCGAAGGTCAGGACAGGCTGGCCGATGCCGTCATCCAGTATGAACATGTGATAAGACGTAACGCCAACCATGTCGGTGCCCACATCCGCCTGGGGAACGTCCTTCTGGAACAGGGCCGCTTCAGCGACGCGATTGCATATCATCAACATGCACGCACACGCGCGCCGGATGATGCGGATATCTATGCCAACCTCGGCAATACCTACCGCACGCAGGGCCACATCGCCGCGGTGCAACAGGCCTACCAGGCCGCGATCAAGCTGGCCCCCAAGTACGGCCGCTATTATCGGTCACTGGTCACGCTCACCCGAATCACGCCGGATCACCACACCCTTGCCGCGATGCAGGTGTTGGTCCAAGACATCGCATCGTTGCCGAGGGACGATCAGATCGAGCTGCATTTCGCTCTGGGCAAGGCCTATATGGACCTGGACAAACCGCCAGGCGATTTCGATCACTTGCGCAAGGGCAATGCGCTCGTGCGTGACACACTCACCTACGACGAATCCGCGACGCTGCGCCAGTTCGATCGCGTGCGCGCCGTGTTCACCCCAGAGCTGTTTCGTGATCGGTCTGAGATTGGCGATCCCTCCCCCATGCCGATCTTCCTCATCGGCATGCCGCGCTCCGGCACAACACTCGTCGAGCAGATCTTGGCAAGTCACCCCGACGTGTTCGGCGCCGGGGAACGTTCGGACCTTTCAAGGATCGCGGCCGCGATGCACACGTCGGATGGCGTCACGGGTTTTCCCGAAATCGTTCCGATTCTGTCAGATGCGCACCTGCGCACCATCGCTGCCAACTACCTCAAGACCATCATCCCGCTGGCGCCAACCGCCACGCGCATCACTGATAAGATGCCCAGCAACTTCTGGTTCGCCGGACTGATCGATCTGGCGCTGCCGCGGGCGCACGTCATCCATGTACGACGCAACCCGCTGGATATGTGCCTGTCCTGCTTCTCGCTGCTGTTCGCCGGTGACCAACCGCGCGCCTATGACCGCGCGGAACTGGGACGCTATTATCGGGCTTATGCCGCGCTGATGGAGCACTGGCGGCTTGTGCTGCCGCAAGACGCCATGCTCGAAGTGAATTGCGAGGATCCGGTCACGGATCTCGACTCGCAGGCGCGCCGGATCGTCGCCTTTTGCGGCCTTGACTGGAACGATGCCTGTCTGGACTTCAACATGGCGCAACGCCCGGTGCGCACCGCCAGCGCGGTCCGGGTGCGCCAACCCTTCTACCGCAGTTCGGTCGGCCGGTGGCGTTCCTACGCCGCGCTCCTGCAGCCTTTGATCGCGGAACTTGGCGACGATACGGCAACGTAGACACCGGACGGCACGTCCTCAGCGCTTGTGCGGCCGGACCTCGATCACCTTATCGGGCTCGGCCAGCGAGCCGACAAAATCCTCGAAATCCTTCGCCTCGCGGAAGTTGCGATAGACGCTGGCGAACCGCACATAAGCCACTGGATCCAGCTCCTTCAGCGTGTCCATCACCAGCTCGCCGATCTGCTTCGAGGTGATGTCGTTTTCACCCGAGGCTTCCAACTGCCGGACCACGCCATTGACGATGCGCTCGATCCGTTCTTCCTGGATCGGCCGCTTGCGCAGGGCGATACGGATCGAACGCGCCAGCTTGTCGCGATCGAACGGCACGCGCCGGCCATCCGACTTCACCACCGTCAGCTCGCGCAACTGTACCCGCTCGATCGTGGTGAAACGCTGGCCGCAATTGCTGCAGGACCGCCGGCGGCGGATCGCGGCATTGTCCTCGGTGGGACGGCTGTCCTTCACCTGGGTGTCGTCATGGCCGCAGAATGGACAGCGCATCGCCTACCGCCCGCGATAGATTGGGAAGCGCGCGCACAGCGCCTGCACCCGTACGCCCACCGCCGCCTCGGCGGCATCGTTGCTGCCGTCGTTCGACTTGCCCAGCGCGTCCAGTACCTCGGCAATCATCAGCCCCACCTCACGGAACTCCGCGGTCCCGAACCCGCGCGTGGTCGCCGCGGGCGAACCCAAGCGAATGCCGGAGGTAATCGTCGGCTTTTCCGGATCGAACGGGATCGCGTTCTTGTTCGCGGTGATATGCGCCCGCTCCAGGCTGGCTTCGGCCGCCTTGCCGGTCACATGTTTCGGTCTCAGATCAACCAGCATGAGGTGACTGTCGGTGCCACCGGTGACGATCGCCAGCCCCTGCTCCACCAGCGTCGCGGCCAGCACCTTGGCATTCTCCGCCACCGCCTTTTGGTAGACGCGGAACTCCGGCCGCAGCGCCTCGCCGAACGCCGCCGCCTTGGCGGCGATCACATGCATCAGCGGGCCACCTTGCAGCCCGGGAAACACCGCGCTGTTGATCTTCTTGCCGATCGCCTCATCGTTCGACAGCACCATGCCGCCGCGCGGCCCGCGCAGCGTCTTGTGCGTCGTTGTCGTCACCACATGCGCATGCGGCAGCGGGCTGGGATACACCCCGGCCGCCACCAGCCCGGCAAAATGCGCCATATCGACCATGAAATAAGCGCCGACGTCATCGGCCACACGGCGAATGCGCGCGAAATCGATCACCCGCGGATAGGCCGACCCGCCGGCGATGATCAGCTTCGGCTTCTCCCTGCGGGCCATCGCCTCGAGCTGCTCGTAGTCCAGCAGGCCATCCTCGCGCCGCACGCCATACTGTACCGCGCGGAACCACTTACCTGACAGGTTCGGCGCCGCGCCATGTGTCAGATGCCCGCCGGCCGCCAAGCTCATGCCCAGGATTGTGTCGCCGGGTGCCAGCAACGCCAGGAACACCGCCTGGTTCGCCTGCGCACCGGAATGCGGCTGGACGTTGGCGAAGGTGCAGTCAAACAGCCTGCACGCCCGCTCGATCGCCAGCCGTTCCGCTACGTCAACATAGACGCAGCCGCCATAATACCGCCGTCCCGGGTAGCCCTCGGCGTATTTGTTGGTCAGCACCGAGCCCTGCGCTTCCAGCACCGCTGCCGAAACGATGTTCTCCGACGCGATCAGTTCGATGCCATCCTGCTGGCGTTCCAGCTCGGCACCGATCGCGACCGCGAGGTCCGGGTCGGTCTCCGCCAACGGCGCATCGAAAAACCGCTGCAAACTGGGTGAGGCGCTGTGGTCATTCATGACGCAAGGTTTCCCGACGAGGTCTCACTTGGGTTGAGCTGGTCCAGCCGTCGCACGCGGCGCCCACCTTCGAAGCCTGTGGCCAGAAACGCCCGCAGGCAATCCAGTGCCACCGCCTCCCCCACCACTCGCGCACCCAGCGCCAGCACATTGGCGTTGTTGTGCGCCCGGCTCAGCCGCGCGGTGGTCACGTCGTGCGCCAGGGCGCAACGGATATCCCGATGGCGGTTGGCCGCAATCGACATGCCGATCCCGGTGCCGCACACCAGCACACCGACCTGTGCCACGCCGGCGCTCACCGCCGCCGCCACGCGATGCGCGAAGTCCGGGTTGTCCACCGAATCGGACCCCGTGGTACCGAAATCCCGTACGGCGAACCCCTCAGCCCGCAGCACCGCGGCCAGGTGGTCCTTCAGCGCGACACCGGCGTGATCGGCGCCAAATGCGACCGCAAGCGGGGGGGTGAAACCGGCCTGTGACATGGGCGGCACGTCTAGCATGCGCCCGGCCGCGGACAAACCGGTAGCGGGATTTGACCGAGGTCACTGCGCGCCGCACCGGTCGGATCGCACCGTCCGATCGCGGCTTGACGCCCCTTCCCCGCCCCGCCACTTCTAGCGCAACATGTCCTCGCACATCGTGATCGATCATCGTCTTCGCCATCCGGAGAAGGCTCACCGGCCCAACAACCCGATCCAGCGCAAGCCCGCGTGGATCCGGGTGAAGGCCCCGACGCATCCGATCTATCACGAGACCCGCACCCTGATGCGCGAGAACCGCCTCACCACCGTCTGCGAGGAAGCGGCCTGCCCCAACATCGGCGAGTGCTGGAGCCAGCGTCACGCCACCATGATGATCATGGGCGACACCTGCACGCGCGCCTGCGCGTTCTGCAACGTGCGCACCGGCCTGCCGGCACCGCTCGATGCCGACGAACCGAACCGCGTCGCCGACGCCGTGGCCAAACTGGGGCTGAGGCACGTGGTCATCACCTCGGTCGATCGGGACGACCTGGACGACGGCGGGGCGACACATTTCGCCGCGGTCATTCGCGCCATTCGCGCCGCCGCGCCGGCCACCACGATCGAGGTGCTGACCCCGGACTTCCTGCGCAAGCAAGGTGCGATCGAGGTCATCGTCGAGGCCCGTCCTGACGTGTTCAACCACAACCTGGAAACCGTCCCCCGGCTGTACCCAACGATCCGCCCCGGCGCGCGCTACTTCACGTCGCTGAAGTTGCTGAACGACGCCAAGGCGCTCCACCCGGCGATCTTCACCAAGTCAGGCCTGATGGTAGGCCTGGGAGAGTCGAAGTCCGAGATCCTGCAGGTGATGGACGACTTGCGCAGCGCCGAGGTCGATTTCCTCACCATCGGCCAGTACCTTCAGCCCACGGTGAAGCACGCCGCGATTGACCGCTTCGTGCCACCCGAGGAGTTCGCGGAACTGGCAAGTGCCGCCCGGGGCAAAGGGTTCCTGCTGGTCTCCGCCACACCACTGACACGCAGTTCCTATCATGCGGACGCCGACTTCGCGGCGCTGCGGGACGCCCGCGCTGCGCGCCTCGCCGCGCCCGGCTGACCGATGCCCACGCACGCGGAACGCCAGATCGTCCCCTACCGGCCGGACCAGCTGTTTGATCTCGTGGTCGATGTCGCCAAATATCCGCAATTCCTGCCTTGGTGCGTTGCCGCGCGCGTGCGCCGCCAGACCGAAGTGGAGCAGATCGCCGACATGACCGTCGGCTTCGGCCCGTTCCGAGAGAGTTTCACCAGCCGCAATGCGCTGGAACGGCCCCGCCACATTCATGTGCGTTACGAGAATGGCCCCTTCCGGCGACTGAACAACCACTGGGTGTTTTTGCCGCAAGATCAGGGCTGTGAGGTCGATTTCTTCATTGATTTCGAGTTCCGCAGCCGCATCCTTCAGGCGGCGATCGGGGTGGTGTTCAACGAGGCGGTACGCCGCATGGTGGGCGCGTTCATGAAGCGCGCGCGGGACGTCTACGGCCCGCCGCCGGCCGCCGTGCCCGCGACAGATCCTTCGCCAGTGCAGAGTTGAGTTCGGGCGGAAGCCCTGTCACGTGGCGCTTTGCGGTCCAGCTGTCGGGCGTTCAGGCAGGCACGGGCTGCCTGAAGTAATGGCCCCGTGACAACAAGCGGCGCACACCCGAGTGCCTACCACGTCCGGGCGGAGACGTCCGGGAACTGCCGCACCACGGCACCCGCGTTGGCAAAGTTCGCCCAGTCCCCGGCCTCCAGATAGCTCTTCGCCGGCAGTCCCTCCGCCAGCACCACGTCATGCGTCGGAAGCTCAACGTGGTAGCAGATGACAGTGTCGACCTGGATCTGCGCGATCGTCGTGCCATTGACCAGATGCTTCACCGGGATCAGTACCTCGTTGAGGTAGACCGCATGATCCGGCGACCGCCACAAATCCCGCCGTGGCACATGCGCCCCAACGCATGCGCCCGGATCCGCACCGGCCAAACCGCCTCCGGCTTCGGATGCCTGTTGCAGTCGATCGTGCGATGCCCCACCCAAACCACCGGTGAGGTGCCCTCGCCCAGCACCGTCCGGATCAGGTCGCCTTCCTGCAACGCCTCCACCGCCATCTCACGCGCCGGGGTCTGCAACGGTGTCCCTGCCGCGAAGCACGCCACCGACGGCACACCCCCCGTCGTGCTATTCAGCGCCAGATACCCCCCGCCACCGCCGTCGAGCCGAACCCACCCGTCCCCAGCACCACATTCCCAGCCGCCAGCAGCGTCAGCACGTTGTTCACAAACTGCTCCGCCACCACAGACGTCCCAGAGACAATCAGCTCGTCTCCCACGCCAGGTGACGGTTGCGGCGGCGCCGGTGATCTGCACGCCGAAATAGCCGGCTGTGATCACGCTGCTGGCGCTGTTGCTGACATATCCGCCGGCCAGCAGATACACGCCGCTTCCAAAGGTTCCGACGACAGCTCCTTGATCGGCAACTGTCGCCAGCTGAGCTGTCGCGACGATGCCCCAGTTGGCACTGCGGATCGTACCGGCGGCCGCGTTGCTGACCGTGCCCCCGCCGTCAGGACGACACCGTAATGATGTCCGGCAACCATCGCCGACGGCTCGTTGTTCACCACGCACCAGCGAACAGGCCTATCCCCGCATCGCCGATGATCGTGCTGGTGACGACCGTGCCAGCGCTGACGGTTGACTGCTGCACATCGGCGATCGTGGAGTGGGCGATAATTTCGCCCTGGTTGGTGACGGTCACCGGATCGGAGTAGGTGCTTACCCCGAAATAACAGCCCGCGATCGTGCCGGTGCTGGCGTTGCTGATCGTTCCGCCGCCTAGCACGATGGTGCCGTCGCGGTAGCGCCCGCTGATCGTCGCCTGGTTGGTAATCGTGGCCGCGTTTGTGCCATTCGTGATGATGCCGTCGTCGCCATCGTAGATCAGGCCCGCGGTGTTGGTGACAACACCGCCCTGCTGCAGCACGACGCCATAGAAGTAGCCCCCATGGTGCCGGAATTGATCACCGTGGACGCCACTGTCGCGGCGAACACGCCATCAATGCCGGTGATCGTGCCGCCGGATAGGTTGGTCACCGATCCACCCGCCAGCATCGCGACAGCAGGCCCGGAGGTTGGATTTCCGATGATGCTTCCGGCATTCGTCACGGTGACCGCGGCATAGCGGACGAAGACACCGTCCTCCCCGCTGATCAGGCCACCGGACTGGTTGCTGATCGTGCCCGCGCCATAGAGGATGATGCCTTCGCCCTTCGTCGTGTCGGCGCCGATGGTGCCGCCCGAACGGTTGGTGATGGCGCCACTGCCCAGCAGATAAATACCCACGCTGTTGCTGCCGGCGGCGTTAACGACGGCGTAACTGATGATTGTCCACGCGGAGGAAGTTCCGTACCCGAAGACGCCGACAGCATCGGTCCCGTTCGGCGCCACCGTGCCGGTGTTCGTGATCGTGACCGGGTTCTGTGATGCGAAGGTGTTGAGATAAATCCCGCTCGCACTGGATGTCGAATAGGTCGCCAAGACAGGCTCCCCTCGCGCGATACTCCGCGCCATGGTGGGGCGGAACTGCAACCCGATCATGACACAGGACACGGCCACGGCCTGCCCGCAAAAACAAGCCGCACATGGGCGCGGGCGCAATTCAACGATCGTGCCAGCATAGGGCGTGCAATTGTGACATCCGGGCGC
>DATHNE010000084.1:0-50024 GCA_035486355.1 Acetobacteraceae bacterium | reverse complement strand
GCCGGGACATCGCTTCCAGCACCGCTCGAAAACACGCCTGGGCCTGCGCGACTGGCTCAGCGAAGCCCGGCAGCGCAACGTTCCCGGCATTCATGGTAACTGGGCCGCTCATGTCCGCATATTCCGCATGGCGAAGAAATTCACCTTGGTCGCGGCCGCCTTGGCCGCGATCTCCGCGCGGCGATCCATCTGCGCTTGCTCTAACGGTGCGATCACCGTGGCCTGCAGCACGGCCTGGCGCGCCGGATCCTGCAACAACGCATCAAACACCGCGGCCAGTTCCGCCCGGCGCATTTCGCGCCCGGTCACGTAGGCATGGCCCGTCAGTCCATCCGCGGTACGAACGGTGCAGCGTGTTACCGTCATCTCACCGAGGTTGAACGGCGCACCGTTTCCGCCGGCGCGGCCGCGCACCATCACCAGCCCACTCTCGGGGCCGCGCAGCCGGCTATACCTGGGTAGCTCGTCGATCGCCGCCAGTCGCGTTGCCAGCGCCTGTGCATCGGCGCGGGCCAGCACGCCCATCCAATGTCGCCGAGCGGCGTGTGGTGTCTCCGAGGCGGTAAAATCATCCATCGATACGGTCTGGCTCTGCTACGGATGTCTAGACAGCTAGACCCGACCCCGAGTATCGTCAAGCCGAACTCGCATGGATGGCGGGCCGGATGGATGACATTGCGATGAAGTCGGCCAAGGGCGGACACAACACTGCCGGACCTGTTGCCGGGTTGTCCGCATCGGTGCCGGTGATGCGGCACGAGGGCATTGCACTGTGGCGCCAGATCGCCACCCAGGTGCAGCAGGCGATCGGCGCCGGCACCTATCCGCCGGGCGGTCGGCTGCCAACCGAGGCGGAGCTGTCACAACACTTTCGTGTGAACCGTCACACGGTGCGCCGCGCGCTGGAAGAACTGTCGCGCAGCGGCCTGGTGCGGGTTGAGCAAGGACGGGGCTCGTTCGTGGCCGAGGACGTGCTGGAATATGCCGTCGAGCCGCGTACGCGGTTCTCGGAATGGATCCGGAAGCATAACAAAGAGCCATCGGGTCGCGTGCTGCAATTGAAGGAGACAGCGGCCACGGCACCGGTGGCGGCGGGGTTGGGCATTCGTCCCGGTTCCCGCGTGGTGCTGCTGGAGCGCTTGGGGCTCGCCGATGATCGGCCGGTGTCGCTGGTCAACCACCACTTCCCATCGGCGCGGTTTCGCGGATTGCTGGAGGCGCTGCGCAACGCCAGTGGTATCACCGAGGCACTGAAGACCGTGGGTGTCGCGGATTATCTGCGCCAGACCAGTCGCGTGAGCGCACGGCTGCCGAGCGGGGAGGAGGCGGAGCTGCTGCGCATGCCGCGAAATCGACCAGTGTTGGTGTGCGAGAATATCAACGTGGATCGCGCTGGCGCGGTGATCGAGTTCGCCATCGGCCTGTATCCCACACCGCGTGTACAGATGGTTTTCGAACCTTAAGGGCAATAACACGACAATGACCGAGCTTCGTATCACCGGCGGCCAGGTTCTGCTGCCTTCCGATGGGCTGCAATCGATCGACCTGTCGATCCAGAACGCACGGATTGATCGGCTGGATGCCACGCCTGCCGACGGCAAACGTGTGGACGCCAGCGGCCTGCTGGTGCTGCCTGGCATCGTCGACATTCATGGCGACGCGTTTGAGCGCCAGGTGCAACCGCGTCCCGGTGTCGACTTTCCCGTCGACGTCGCGTTGGCCGACACCGAGGCACAACTGCTGGCCAATGGGATCACCACGGCGTTCCATGGCATCACCCTGTCGTGGGAACCGGGCCTGCGCAGCGTGACGCAGTGGCGCAAGCTGCTGGATGGGTTGGATGCGCGGCCGTGGACCTGCGATATGCGCGTGCATCTGCGGTGGGAGGCTTACAACCTCGACGCGCTGGATACCGCGCTGGCCGATATCGAAGCCGGACGCGTGCATCTGGTGGCGTTCAACGATCACACGCCGGCGATCCTGAAGAAGACGGCGGATCCGGTCGCGGGGGCGAAATACAGCGACCGTGCGGGCATGACGCTGGCGGAATTCCGTGCGCTGACGGAACGCATTGCCAGGCGTTCCGACCAGGTGCCGGCGGCGCTGGAACGCATCGGTGCCGCCGCGCGCGGCGCGGGTGTGGCGTTGGCCAGCCACGATGACGCAACAATCGCCACGCGGCAGGAATTCCGGGCGCGTGGCGCACGGATCTGCGAATTCCCGATGGCCGAGGAGGTCGGGCAGTTCGCGCGCGATGCGGGCGACTGGGTGGTGATGGGCTGCCCCAATGTGGTGCGCGGCGGCTCGCACCTGGGCTGGGCGTCGGCGGCGCGGCTGGCAGAGGCGGGGATCTGCAATGTGCTGTCGTCGGATTATTTCTATCCGGCGATGCTACGGGCGGCGCTGATCCTGGCGGGACGCGGTGTGCTGGACTTGCCGCGCGCCTGGGCGTTGGTCTCGGCCAACCCGGCGGCCGCAGCGGGGCTGAAGGACCGTGGCACGATCGCCGAGGGCATGCGGGCCGATCTGGTGCTCGTGGATCCGGCGCAGCCGCGCGTGGTGGCCACCATAGCGGGCGGGCGGCTGGCGCATGTCACGGCCGATGGTGCGGCGCGCCTGCACTGACCGGCCGACAAAAAGGGTGCCGGCCGGAACCGGCACCCCTCGTGTTGGCTCCCGGAGTAGGACTCGAACCTACGACCCAGCGGTTAACAGCCGCTTGCTCTACCAACTGAGCTATCCGGGATCAGCGGGCGGTCCGTATAGCGAAGCCGATCCGCGGACGCAAACGGTGCCAAACACGATTTGATGGTGTATGAGGCGGCCGGCGCGAGAGTGGCGGAACGGTAGACGCAGTCGACTCAAAATCGACCGACCTTCGGTCATGGGGGTTCGAATCCCCCCTCTCGCACCATCCCCCACGGCCTCGGTCAGGCGAGCGCGAATGCCGTCGCGGATTGTTCGCGGGCGAGCAAGGCGCGCTTGCGGCGGACACCCCAGCGGTAGCCGGACAGCCCGCCGTCCTTCTTCACCACGCGGTGGCAGGGGATCAGCAGGGCCAGCGTGTTGGCGGCGCAGGCTTCGCCGACGGAGCGCGCGTCATGGGGTGGGCCGAGACGGGCGGCGATCTCGCCGTAGCTGGCGGTCTGGCCGGGCGGGATGGCACACAGAGCGTCCCACACGCGCCGTTCTGGCCCAGAGCCACGCGGATCGAGCGGTAGGTCGACCGCCGTTCCCGGATGATCGATCAGGCTGGTCAGTGTCGTGACGGTGGGCGACAGGTCGGCGGAATCCTCGATGATGGCCGTGTCGGCAAAGCGATGATGCAGACTGGCGAGCGCGGAGGCTGGCTGGTCGGCGAATTCCAACGCCACCAGCCCGCGATCGGAGGCGGCGACGAGAAACGCGCCCAGCGAGCTCTCGCCCCAGGCGCAGCGGATCTGCTTGGACATGACTTGTCTCCTGTTTGTCGCGGCTCATGTAGGGCGTCGCGCGTCGCAATACCCTCCGGCTGTTGCCGTCACATCGCCTTGCGAAAGGTCAGGTTGATCCGCATGCGGCCGAGCCCGGGATGCTCGCCGTCCTTCAGGGCCAGCACGCCGTGGTGGAACATGCGGCTCGGGCCGCCCCAGACCACGACGTCACCATGGCGCAGCGCCAGCCGTCGCACAGGATCTTTGCGCCTGGCACCGCCGAACAGGAAGGTGGCGGGCAGTCCCAGCGACACCGAGACGATCGGTTGGCGGAAATCTCGTTCATTGCGGTCCTGGTGCAGTGACAGTCGCGCGCCAGGGGCGTAACGATTGATCAGGCAGGCATCCGGCTGGAAATTCGAATAGCAAGCCGCAATCGCGGCATCGGCCGCGAGCCGTAGGAAGGCAGCAGGCATGGCCGGCCAGGGGCGGTTGCTGTCCGGATCGTGCGTGTCATAGCGATAGCCGGTGCGATCTGCCACCCAGCCGGCCGTTCCACAATTGGTCATCGCCACCGACATCACGAAGCCGCCCGGTGTCACAAGGTGCCGGAATGGCGCCACCGCAACGATATCGTACAATGCCGCGAGGATCGGCGCTTCGAACGCCACAGCGCGGCCGCGCAGCAGAACCGCACCTTCGGCCAGAAATTCCTGCGCGGGTTGCTCTGCTTCGAGCGTCTCAAATAGATCTGCTGTCACGCGCGATCTCAGCTCAGGCGTTGGATCAGCGCCATGGCTGCAGCAGGATTGCGAACCTTGTGGCCGCTGATGACATAAAGAAACACATCACGCGGGGCGTTGTCCGTCGAGGGTGCACCAACCTGTGTCAAATCGTTTGGCACCTTACCTGATGCCAATGCCTGCGCGCGTTTGGCCCACGCGTCGAGCGCGTCCGTGGAATATCCCAGCTGCTCTGTCTCACTGGTGCCCATAATCCTCGCATAGACGAACGGCGCGGTGATGTCGGCGATCTGCGGATAGGCTGCGTCGCCCGCCAGCACGGGCGCGACACCGTGCTCGCGCATCAGCGCCACGAAGTCGGCGGTGAGGAAGCTCTCATGCCGTACCTCCAGCACATGGCGGATCGTGCGGCCTTCCACAGTTTGGGGCAGCAGCTTCAGAAATGCCGCGACATCGTCCGGGTTGAATGCCTTCGTGGGCATGAGCTGCCAGTTGATCGGGCCCAGCTTGTGCTTCAGTTCCAGCACGCCGCTACGAAAGAAGCGTTCGACTGACTCACTCGCCTCGGCGAGCACGCGGCGATTGGTGGTGAAACGTGGTCCCTTCAGCGAGAAAACGAAATCATCCGGCGTTTCGTCGTGCCACTTGGCAAAGCTCGCTGGCTTTTGTGAGCCGTAATATGTGCCGTTGATTTCGATAGACGTCAGATGACGGCTGGCGAATTCCAGCTCGCGCTTCTGCGCCAGCCCGTCGGGATAGAACGCGCCGCGCCAGGGGGCGTACGTCCAACCGCCGATACCGATGCGGATTTGTGCCATTTGTCTGCTCTTCTGCCACGCAAAGTGCGATTGTCATTGTGAGGAGTGCAGCGACGAAGCATTCTCGTGCCGGAGTGGCACCACCGTTCGTGCGCCATCGGGTCGAGATTGCTCCGTCGCTGCGCTCCTCGCAATGTCAGGGGTGTTGTCATGGGGCATCGGGGTTGAACCAGGTGGCGTCGGTCCAACCCGACTCGTCGTAGTCCGCCATGCACTGCTCAACCAACGCTTCCATTGCCTTCAGATCACCGCCGCGTTCGGCACCCGTCAGCGTCTGCGCGCGAATGTCCTCCCACCCGCCAGCATAATTGCGTTCGTACAGCTCGTGTCGTCCGCCGAACTCAGTGCCGATTGCATCCCACAGCAGCTTCATGATCTTGATCCGCTCGGCATATTCGATGCCATGCGAACCGCGCACATACTGACGTAGATACGGCTCGATCTCCGGGTTGGCGAAGTCACGTACGCTGGAAGGCAGATAGATCAGCGCCGAGGTCACCGTGCGCTCGATGATGTCCTTGATGCGCGGATAGGCGTCCGGCGCGTGCACGCGATACGCCAGGCCGGCACGCAAATTCGGCAGCACCGCACCATCGTTCCACGGATCCGGATCATTCGCCATTGCGTTCGACAGAGACCAAAACAGATGCCGCCAGGCGATCGCCTCACCCAGCAGCACCTGGTTGCCGCGGGCCTCGTCGGCGCCGGTGCAGCGCAGCGCCTTGGCCAGCAGGCCGCAGATGAAATCCAGCTTCACCGCGAAACGTGTGCAGCCTTGGAACTGGAAGCCCTGCATGAAGCCGGAGCGAGGATAGAAACTCAGTACTCGCGCAGGATCGCGGTAGATGAACACGTCCTCCCAGGGGATGAACACCTTGTCCAGGATGAAGATCGCGTCGTTCTCATCGAAGCGCGATGACAGCGGATAATCGAATGGCGACGCCGCCTGCGCCGCCTGCTCATACGATGTGCGGCAGATCAGCTTCAGCCCCGGCGCGTCGATCGGCACCATGAACATCAGCGACATGTCCAAGTCTTCGGTCGCGGTTTTCGAGCTCTGGCCCATGTAATTGTAGTGCGTGATCGCCGCCGAGGTCGCGACCACCTTGGCGCCGGAGACGATGATGCCGCCATCCGTCTCTTGCTCCACACGCACGAAGACGTCCTTCACCTGCTCGGCCGGCTTGTGCCGGTCGATTGGCGGATTGACGATCGCATGGTTCATGAACGGAACGGCTTCCTGAGCGCGCTTGTACCAGGCGCGGGCATTCTCCGCGTAGGGGCCGTAGTACTCGGCGTTGCCGCCCAGCGTGTTGGTGTAGGCGGCCTTGTAGTCGGGCGTACGGCCCATCCAGCCGTAACTCAGCCGCGACCAGGCGGCGATCGCCTGCTGCGCGCCGCGCAGCTCGTCGCGGGAGCGGGGGACGCGGAAGAAGCGATGCGTGTAGCCGCCCGATCCGGTGTCGGTCGGGCAGGTCAGGACGGGCTGCTGCTTGGGGTCGTGCAGCGCGTCGTAGAGGCGCGCGATCGAGCGCACGGAATTGCGGAAGGCGGGGTGGGTGGTGACGTCGGCGACGCGGTCACCGTTGATGTAAACCGCGCGGCCGTCGCGCAGGCTGGCGATGTATTCCGCGCCAGTGAACGGGCGGCGCTTGTCCGCGATGATGTCCTCGGGCCGCATGGCCGTCCTCCCGCACCATTGCCGTCATAGCCGGGCGTGTCCCGGCCATCTGTCGCGGCACTGTGCGGAAATAGATGGCCGGGACAAGCCCGGCCATGACGACGTGGGACCCTACGCCACCCGGCGCTGTGCCAGGGCGGTGGGCAACTGTGCAATGGCCCGATCGACCAGGCGTTCGTCGGCGGTGGCCGATAGGCCGTCGGCGATCACCTGCCGCGCTGCCACGGTGGCCACCTCAGCCGCGGTCACACGGACCTCATCGACCGCGGCCTTCTCAGCCGCCGCGATCCGATCCAACGCCATCTGTTCGCGCCGCTTGGCGCCGGCTTCGGCCTCAGCGGCCGCTGCTTGTGCCAGCCGTGCGGCCTCGACCTTGGCGCCGGCCAGCATCTGCTTGGCTTCCTCGGCCGCTGCGTCACGCCGTGCCTGGGCGTCCTTCAGCATGGCCGCGGCTTCGTTGCGCAACCGCGCCGCCTCATCCAGCTCGGCGCGGATCTTCGCCGCACGCTCGTCCAGCATGCCCGCGATCGCGCCCCACAGCTTCTTGCCGAACAGCGCGAAGAACACGATGAACGCCAGCGCGACCCAATTGCGCGGCTCGGCGAAGATCTCTCCCATCGTATCGCCCTCCGCTCAGCCGTGGCCGCGCGCGGTCAGCGCCGCCGCCACCGCGCCATCCACGCGGCGCGGATCCGGCGCCGCGCCCGTCAGCCGCGCGATCATCGTGGTGGCAGTGTCGGTCGCCACCTGGTGCAAGGCACTCATGGCCGCGCTACGCGCTTCGTTGATGCGCGCCTCGGCCGCCCGGAGCTGCTGTTCGAGCCGCGCGTTCAGCGTGGCGGCCTGCGCGGCTGCCTCACTCTTGGCATGATCGACCGCTTGGTTGATCTGCGCCTGCGCCTCGGCGCGCGAGCGCTGGATCGTTGCGATCAGTTCCGCCACCGCGATGTCGGCCTGCGTCTTCTGCACCTGCGCCGCCTGCAGGTCGGCGGCGATGTGCGCCGCCCGCTCCTGCAGCACCGCGCCGACCTTCGGCAGGCCAACGCGCGACAGCAGGACGTACAGCACGATGAAGATCGCCGCGCCCCAATAGACCTGCCAGGTCGTCAGTGGATTGACGAAATCGAGCTGCGGCATGCCTTTGGCCATGGCGATCGCGGGCAGCGACGACAGCGTCAGGATCGGAAGCGTAAGGCGGCGCATCGCGCCTGATCCGATCAGACGAACAGGATGATGAACGCGATGACCAGCGCGTACAGCGCCACCGCTTCCGTCAATGCGAAGCCCAGGATCGCCAGGCCGAACACGCGGTCGCGGGCGGCGGGGTTGCGGGCGACGCTGCTGACCAGCGCGGCGAAGATGTGCCCGATGCCGACGCCGACACCGGCGAGCGCGATGACGGCAATACCCGCGCCGAGGTCCTTGGCGGAAGCGAGATCCATGTAAGCAGTCCTTTCGTTATGGCCGAGGCGTCGCGCGCGGCAATCGCGGGCCGGTGGAGGTCAGGTCGATCAGTGCAGGTGAACGGCGTCGTGCAGATAGATGCAGGTCAGGATGGCGAACACATAGGCCTGCAGGCACGCGACCAGCAGCTCGAAGCCGATCAGCGCCACGTTGACCGAGAACGACAGGGCCGCAGGCACAATACCCAGCAGGCCGGCGCCACCCAGCATGATCACGAAGGCGGCGAACACTTCCAGCATCACGTGGCCCGCCATCATGTTGGCGAACAGACGCACGGACAGCGAGATGATGCGCGACAGATACGACAGGATCTCGATCGGGATCAGCAACGGCGCCAGCGCCACCGGCACGCCGGCCGGCATGAAGTAGCTGAAGAAATGCAGCCCGTGGATGCGCAGGGCGACGAAGGTGACCAGCACGAACACCAGCAGCGACAGCGCGAGCGTGACGGCGATATGGCTGGTGAAGGTGAAATTATAGGTCCAGATGCCCAGCAGGTTGCCGAACAGGATGAAGAAGAACAGCGTGAACACGAACGGAAAGAACGCCTTGCCTTCCGGCCCGATCGTGTCGAGGCACATCGACATCACGGTTTCATAGGCCATCTCGGCGGCGGATTGCAGGCGGCCAGGCACCATCGCGCGAGGCCGCGCGCCGAGCCACATCAGCGCCATCACCAGCAGCCCGGCGATGACCATCATCAGGTTGGCCTGGCTGAAATGCAGCTCGGTGCCCAGCGACCCCAGCACCGGCTTCAGTTCAAACTGGCTCAGTGCGTCTATCGAACCCGATCCGGCCGCCACTCTAAAGTCCCCTGTCCTTGCCGCGTCCCGCACCCTGCTTTGGCGCGAACAGCCGCCACACGTTCAGCACACCCGCCGCGCCGCCCAGCAGAACGAACACCGCCATCAGGATGGGCTTGGTGCCAAACACCCAGTCTAGCCCCCAGCCGATCGCCACTGCCACCACCAGGGCGGAGACCATCTCCACCCCGACGCGCATGCCGATCGCCAGAGCACTGCCGTCGATCCCATCCGGGCGACTGCCCTGAGACGGTTTCTGATCTAGCCCCTGCCTGTCGCGGGCCGCCGCGAGCCTCTCCGCGAAAGAGGGTTCGTGACCGCCCGGCTCATCGCTCATGTTCGCTCCTGGCAAGTTGCCCCGCCGGAAAGCGCCGGCTTGCTACAGGGGGGGTCTGATCGTGTCAAGAACGGCAGGACCCGACGTCGAGGCGTGTGCGCGGCGCCTTCACCGGGGGCCGGACTGCGCCCGCGGATCAGTGAGGCAGCGCGAGATTCGTTCCCAAACCGATGAAGGCGACCCCGGCGACACGATCGATCCGGCGACGGATGCGCCCCAATACCGCGGCCGCCGGACGCAGCGTCAGACCGCACCCCGCCAGCGTGTACCAGGTGATCGCGATGCCGGCCATGACAGAGATTGTGCCCAGCCCAAGGCTCAGCGGCGGTTGCGGCGGCCGGGTTGCCACAAACAGGCTGGCGGTGGAAAGCGCGTTTTGCGGATTGGCGACGCGGGTCAGAAAATCGAGTCGCATCGAGGCGATCGAGGCATTGCGCCCGGCTGGATTGCCCGCGCCGTCGTCGCGAAAGCTGTTGCGCAGGTAACGGATGCCCAGCAGCACGAGATAGGCGCTGCCGATCATCTTCATCGCGAGATACAGAAACGGTGTCAGTGTGAACAGCGCATGAATGCCGAAGAAGCCGACCAGCCCGCAGACGACGGCGCCGCACGCAATGCCCAGGACGCCCGCGATGCGGCGGCACGGCTGTGCAGCAGCGCAGCGCGGGTGATGATCACGAAGTTGGGGCCCGGCGCGATGACCACCGCGGATCACAACACGCGGATGGAGAGAAGGGCAGATGCGGTACTGGTCATGCCGCGAGTATGACGCGCATCGCGTCAGATGGTCGAGCGGTCCTGCGCAGTGGCGCGCACAACGTTATGCCTTCCGCCACCAAGAGGCAGCGGAAGGCGCTTCGCTTTGGCGGTCGACGCGGTCGTCAGGCCCAGTGGCCGGGAACCCAATATGCGCCCTCGTAGTGCCCCGGAATCCACTGCCGCTGGGGCGGCGCGTAGTAAGCGGCCGGCGGCGGGGCGTAATAGACCGGCGGCGCCGCGTAGACCGGCGCCGGAGCCACCACGATGGGCGGCACCACGATGCCTACGCCCACGCCGCAGCACCAGCCGCCCCGCCACCAGGCCTCGGCCTTGCCAGGGGCCGCCGTCGTGCCAACGGCCACCAAACCAACCAGCGCCACCAGGGCGCCAAACCGTTTGAGTGTGAACATTGGATACAGCCCTCCGTTACGCTCGCTGGATGAAATATGGGGAGGGAATGTAGCCAGGAAGTTGCTGGATTGTGTCGAAACCTCGGCAGCGGGCCGGCTCGCCGGATTGTGATCCGGTGCGCGCCCGCCGCGCGGGCGATAGTGTTGTGCGATGATTGGGCCGCATGCATCGGCGCGGCGGCGGACAGATTGTGGGACCCGGCGGCTGGCATGCGCTGGAAATGCGCGAGGCATCACGCCAGCGCCTGTTCGACTTTGGCCGGCCTATTCCGCCGCCAACCGCGGTGGTTCCACCATGTTCGCCGCCGCCTGCAGATCGACCGAGAGCACCTGCGATACGCCGCGCTCCTGCATCGTCACGCCATACAACCGGTCCATGCGCGCCATCGTCATCGGATGATGCGTGACCACCAGGAAGCGCGTGCCGGTCTCGCGCACCACCTCGTCTAGCAAATTGCAGAACCGCTCCACGTTGGCATCGTCCAGCGGCGCGTCCACCTCGTCCAACACCGAGATCGGCGCGGGATTGCAACGGAACACCGCGAAGATCAGCGACAGCGCGGTCAGTGCCTGCTCGCCGCCCGACAGCAGCGACAGGGTCGCGAGCTTCTTGCCCGGCGGTTGGGCGTAGATCTCCAATCCTGCTTCCAGCGGATCGTCGGAGCCGACCAGCGCCAGATGCGCGCGGCCACCGCCGAACATGCGGTTGAACAACGACTGGAAATGCGTGTCGATCTGGTGGAACACCGCCTGCAGGCGGTCACGCCCCTCGCGGTTCAGGTGCCCGATCGAGCCGCGCAGCTTGGCGATGGCGGTCGCCAGCTCCTCGCGCTCGGTGTCGAGCGCGGTGATCTGCTTTTCGACCTCCTCCGCCTCGACCTCTGCGCGGAGGTTGACCGGGCCCATCTCCTCGCGCTCCTTCAGCAGCCGCTCCAATCGCTTGCGCGCCTTCTCCTCAACCTCTGGTGTCAGCTCCGCCGGCGGATCTGGCATGGCGGGATTGATACCCAGCCGTTCGAGGATGCGTTCCTGCACCGTACCCCAGGCATGATCCGCCTGGGTGGCAACGCCCTCGGCCCGCACAGCCGCCTCGCGCGCACTACCAAGTGCGTTCTCCGCGCCACGCGCCGCGCGATCCGCCTCGGTGGCGCGCGTCATCGCCTCGGTCAGCACATCGGCGTGGCGGCGGTGGGCCGCTTCGGCCGCTTCCAGAGCGTCCAACGCTTCGGCCCGGCGCGCGGCAATCTGCGCCGGCGCGTCAACCAGGGCCGCATGCTCGGCCGCGGCGGCCTCGCGCCGCGCGGTGAGTTCGGCCACCCGCGCGGCGGCATCCGTCGCGCGCTGTGTCCAACCCTCCAGCTCCTGCGCAATGGCCGCACGCCGCTGCGCCCGTACAGCCTGTTCGCGCGTCAACGAATCACGTGCACCCCGCGCCTGCGCTTCCCGCGAGCGGGCCGCGCTGAGGGTCGCCCGTGCCTGTTCCACCACGGCGCGCAAAGCCGGCAGATCGGCCAGCTCCGCCTGCGCCTGCCGCGCGGTCGCCTCGGCTGCCGCGGCTTCAGTGTGCGCATCGCGCTGCTGGCTGATCTGCTCGCCCAAGGCTGCCAGCCGCGCACCAACCGAGGTCGCCAGCGCGTGCAGCTGCTGCGCCGCCGCGCGGGCCTGTTCGGCCACCTGTTCGGCATTCCGGCGGGCCGCCCGCACGCGCTGTTCCGCCGCGGTGGCGTCCTGCTCGGCCTGATAAGTGGCGACATGCGCCTCACGCGCCGTCATCGCTGCGGCCTCGGCCGCCAGCAGATTGGCGCGCAGCATCGACAGCCGGTTGCGCTGTTGCAGCCGCACCGCGGCCGCGGTCGGCGTGCCGGCGCGGATCGTGTAGCCGTCCCAGCGCCAGACCGCGCCTTCCTCGGACACCAGCATCTGGCCCGGCGTCAAAGCCGTCTGCCGCCTGTCCCCGATCGTGGCGTCGTCCACCAGGCCGATCTGGCTCAATGCGCGGGTCAGCGCCGCCGGCCCACGCACCAGGGTATCGAACGCGGTCACGCCGGCCGGCAATGCCGGCAGCGGATCAAGCGGTGGCAGCGCCCGCCAGTGCCGGGCCGCGCTGAGATCAGCAGCGGAAGACAGTTCCTCACCCAGCGCCGCACCCAGGGCTGTTTCCAACCCGGGCGGCACCGAGAGGGCGTCGACCATCGGCGGCCATTGCTCGCCGTCGTTCACCGCCAGCACTTCGCCCAACGCGCGGGCCTCGGCCGCGAGGCGAGCACGCACTGACTCGGTGCTGGCCTGCCGGTCGCGTGCGACAGACTGGGCCGCCCGCGCCGCAGCCTGCGCCTGCTCGGCCTGTTCCAGCTCCTGGCGAATCGCGCCAAGCGCCGCTTCGGCCGCGGATTGCCTTGCCTCAGCTTCGGCCAGCGCCTCGGGGGCCACGGCGTCGGCGGCCAGCCGGTCATGCTCGCCGCACAACCGGCCGAGTTCGCCGGCGACGCGACGAGCGCGCTGTTCGGCCTGGGCCAGCATCTGTCCGAGGCTCTGGGCACGCGCAGCAGCCTCGGCCGCGGCCTCGGTGGCGCGATTGGCTTCTGCCTCGGCCGCACGCACG
Organism: Acetobacteraceae bacterium; assembly: GCA_035486355.1. Lineage (GTDB taxonomy): Bacteria > Pseudomonadota > Alphaproteobacteria > Acetobacterales > Acetobacteraceae > Palsa-883. The sequence goes on along the minus strand of DATHNE010000084.1, from coordinate 36,994 downwards.
GCTTCCGCAGCGTCGGCGGCTTCCTGCGCTGCCTCGGCTGCCTTGGCGGCGTGCGCCGCCTCGGCGGTTGCCAGCGTCGCATCTTCGGCTGCCAGACGCGCTGTGGCGGTTTCCGCGTCCTGACGGAGCTCGGTCGCGTGGTCGAGGTCGCGGCCGAGCTGATCGAGCCGGCGCGCGGCGTCGGACAGGGCGGCGCGGGCACGACTTTCCTCGGCGGCGATCTGCTCCTGTGCGACGCGGTGGCGTTCCAACCCGGTACGGGCCTCAGCCTCGGCCTCACGCAACGCTGGTAGCGCGGCCTGCGCTTCGGCAGCGCGGGCCTGCGCCTCGGTCGCCGCAGCCGTGGCCGCCGCGACGGCGATGCCGGCGTCATGCAGCGCCGCCTCAGCCACAGCGCGCGTGGCCGCGGCCGCAGCGCGCTGGATCGCCAGCAGCTCGGCCTCGGCATTGCGGATGGCGCCGGAGATGTTGCGGTAGCGGCTGGCCTGCCGCGCTTGCCGCTTCAGGGCGGCCAACTGCGCCTCCAACTGCCCGCGCAGATCCTCCGCCCGGGCCAGGTTTGCCTCGGCGGCGCGCAGCTTCAGCTCCGCCTCGTGGCGGCGGGCGTGCAGGCCGGTGATGCCGGCGGCTTCCTCCAGCAGCATCCGCCGCTGCTCGGGCTTGGCGGAAACCAGCGCGCCGACGCGGCCCTGGCTGACCATCGCCGAGCTGTGGGCGCCCGAGGCGAGATCGGCGAACAGCGTCTGCACGTCGCGGGCCCGGGTTTCATTGCCGTTCACGTGGTAGGCGCTGCCCATGCCGCGCTCGATGCGGCGCACAACCTCGAGTTCCGGCTGCTCGTGGAACGGCGGCGGCGCGACGCCGGCGGTGTCGTCCAAGGTCAGCGTCACCTCCGCGATATTGCGCGCTGGGCGGGCCGAGGTGCCGGCGAAGATGACATCTTCCATCTCGCCGCCACGCAGGCTGCGCACCGAGTTCTCCCCCATCGCCCAACGCAGTGCCTCGACCACGTTGGACTTGCCGCAGCCGTTCGGCCCAACAATGCCGGTCAGGCCAGAGCGGATCTCGACATTCGCGGGTTCCGCGAAGCTCTTGAACCCGGCAATGCGCAGGCGGGTGAAAGTGACAGGCAACGCGGGCTCCTCAGGCGTCGGGGATCAGTTTGGCGAAGGCATCGTAACTCATTTCGCCAGCATGCTTTTCGCCATTGATGATGAAGCTCGGAGTCGAGTCGATGCCCCATTTGGTCGCGTCGGCCTTCTGCGCCGCCAGGATGGCATCGCGGAACGTGGTGTCGGCGACAGTGGCGTCGAAGGTTGTTTTGCTCATGCCGGCGAGTGCCGCCATTTTCCAGATCTCGTTGGTGCTATCGACACCCTGGGCGAACGCCCAGCGGTCCTGGCTGGCGAGCAGGGCCAGAATGAACGGCTCGTAGCGCTCCGGCGGCAAGGCGCGCGCCACCATCGCGGCGGTCAGCGCCACCTGGTCCAGCGGGAAGTCGTGGAAGAGGTAATGCACCTTCCCGGTGTCGATCAGCTTGGTCTTGATGTCCGGATAGGTCTCCTGCGCGAAGGCAGCGCAGTGCGTGCAGGTGAGGGAGAAGCACTCGATCACTTGCACCTTGGCGGCGGGATTGCCGACCGCGCGCTCGGTCAGGCGTGGATCCTCGGCGCGCGCCAGGGCAGGCATCAGAAGCGGCGTCAGGCCGCTGGTTGCGACAAGAGCTAGTAGGGTTCGGCGCCGGATGGGCATGTTCACCTCAAGATGTGGTAGTTTTACCGTCCCGCTTGTGGGTAAGTCGAGAAGCCGTGGCGGAGGCGCCGAAAACCGCGCGCCCCAGAGAGGCGAGCGCGGCCCGCAGTGAGCCGTCCACCACCCCGTCCACCGCCGAGTCGGCGCGCGCGGCCACTTCAGGGCGCACGGGGGCAGGAGGTTGGGGCAACGTGTCGGTGAGGCCGGTCTGCACGAAGCGCAGCGTGGTCACGACGCGGGTGCCCAACGCGGTGTTGATCCGCGCGATCAACTCCTGCGACAGGTGCTGCAGCTCCATAGCGATCGGCCCTGAGCAGGCGATGGTGAGGGCGCCGGCGGTGAGGCGGCGCGGGAACGTGACCGCGGCCAGGGCGGGGCCGACGATCTGCGGCCAGTCGGCGAGTACTTGCGCGGTGCCAGGCGCCCGGCGGCGGTAGGCGGCGCGGGTGACGGTGGGCAGCAGCGCGCCGATCGGGCGCGGACCGTAGACGTGCCGCTGATCGCCGGTCATACCGGGGGCCGTGCCCTTCGCCGCCATCGAGTCTGCCGCTCCTCTGCTAGCCCGGCCCTGGTTGGCCGCGGACTTGCTGGCCTGGTACGACCGCCATCGACGCTCGCTGCCCTGGCGCGCCAGGCCGGGCGAGACCGCCGATCCGTACCGCGTCTGGCTCAGCGAGATCATGCTGCAACAGACCACGGTGGTTGCCACGATACCCTACTATGAAAGGTTCTTAACGCGCTTTCCGACGGTGGCCGCCTTGGCAGCGGCGCCGCTGGAGGACGTGCTCGCCGCCTGGGCAGGACTTGGGTATTACGCGCGGGCGCGCAACCTGCACGCCTGCGCCAAAGCGGTCGTGGCGGCTGGTGGTTTCCCGTGCGATCTGGCCGAATTGCGCGCGTTGCCTGGGATCGGCCCGTATACCGCCGCGGCGATCGGGGCGATCGCCTTCGGGCTGCCCGTCGTGCCGGTGGATGGTAATGTCGAGCGGGTGGTCAGCCGGCTGTTTGCCATCGCGACACCGCTGCCCACGGCCAAGCCCGAGATCCACGCCGGCGCCGCGATATTGGGCGCGGACCCCGATGCCATCGCCCGCCCATCCGACTTCGCCCAGGCCCTGTTTGACCTGGGGGCGACGCATTGCACGCCGACCCGCCCGGCCTGCGCGCTGTGCCCGTGGCGGGACTGCTGCGCGGGGCGCCAGGCGGGGATCGCGGCGGAGCTGCCGCGCAAGGCGGCGAAGAAGCTGCGGCCGCTGCGGTATGGCGCGCATTTCTGGCTGACCGATGCGGCTGATCATGTGCTGCTGCGGCGGCGTCCGCCGCACGGGCTGTTGGGCGGGATGACGGAGCTGCCGGGCACCGCGTGGCGTGATGCGGCGTGGGGCGAGGGAGAGACGTTGCATCACGTGCCGATGGCTGCGTCCTGGCGCCCGGTGGGCGAAGTGCGGCATGGCTTCACGCATTTCGAGTTGCAGCTGGCCATCTACGCCGCGCGGGTTGACCGGATCGAGGCCGATGGGTTCCGTCGGCCGGTTTCGGCGTTGGACGAGGAGGCGCTGCCGTCGGTCATGCGCAAATGCGTGCGGCTGGCGATGGCCGGGTAAGCCGTGCGTGGAAGCAGCTTGGGGGAGGCGCTGGACGATTGGCTGCCCTGGTCGTTCTATGTTCCGTAACACGATTGTTGCCCTCGCGAACTAGGGTGCGCCTGTTCGCGGCCGTGTAGCCTTCGCTACAAGAATGTGATTTGCGTGCGAGATACGGTCCCTCACGTGTTGTTGGGTTGGGGACCCTGTTGCGGCGCGATGAACTTTGCAGGGTTCGGTTATCTGGAGCCTTCACGACGTGACATGACGGAGGGGGTCGCGTGATGTCGGTTCGGTCAGGGTGCGAACGACGATACGGGCAACGTCTCGTCGCGGGCGGGATTGCGTGAGCGGCGCCGGCACGGCAAGCGCGCTTATCCTGGTGGTGGACGACGATGCCGGCCTGCGCGACACGATACATGAGATCCTGGTGAGTGAAGGCCACAGCGTGATTGACGCGGCGGACGGCGTCGAGGCCGCCGCGCTGTGCGACGCCACTGTGCCCTCACTGATCGTGGTCGATGCGCAGATGCCGCGGATGGATGGCTTCGCGCTCTGCCGCGAGCTGCGACGCCGCCCGGCCAGCGCGCATCTGCCGATCCTGATGATGACCGGTCTGAACGACCGCGAGTCGATTGCAGCTGCCTACGAGGCGGGGGCCACTGACTTCATCGCCAAGCCGTTCGACTGGCTGATCTTCTGTCATCGCATCCGTTACATGCTGCGCACAGCGGAAATGGTCGAGGCGGTGCGGCGGAGCGAGGAGCGGCTGCGGGTCGCGAAGGAGGCGGCGGAGGCGGCCGGCCGGGCGAAGACCGACTTCCTGGCCAATATGAGCCATGAGCTGCGCACGCCGCTCAGCGCAGTCATCGGGTTTGCCGCGGTGATGCGTGACGGGCTGCATGGCAAACTGGATCCGCAGTACGCGGAATGCGCGCAGATCATCAACGACAGCGGCCTGCATCTGCTGGCGATGATTGATGACATCCTGGCCATGGCGCAGACCGCCAGCGCTGATCCGCTGTACGCGGAGGAGACGGTGCGGGTGGCCGACATCGTGGCCTTGAGCCTGGATATCGTGCGGCCCCTGGCGCAGCAGGGAGGCGTGGTTTGCCAGGCTGAGATCGCGCCCGGTGTCAAAACAATGCGTGGCGATCCCGCCAAGCTGCGACGGGTGCTGATCAACCTGCTGACGAACGCCATCAAGTTTACCGAGTCTGGTGGATTGGTCCGGCTGCGGGCACGGCGCGAGGCGGGCGGTGCGATTGCGCTAAGCGTCGCGGACACTGGGATCGGTATTCCGGCGGATAAGCTGGACCTGGTGATGCAGCCATTTGGTCAGGTCGATTCGAGCCTGTCGCGTAAGCACCAGGGAGTTGGGCTCGGACTGCCGTTGGCGCAGCGGTTGGTCGAGCTGCACGGCGGGACGATCGCGATCGTCAGCACGCCGGGGAAGGGTACGACGGTGACGGCTCGGTTCCCGGGTTAGGTGCGCGTTGCCAGCAGCGAAAACGCCAGTGGCAGCCAGGGTTTTTCTGGCCAGCGGTAGAGGTCATCGGGGCCTTTCACCAGGCAGGAGAACATTTGCCAAACCACCGCATCGTGCTCGTGCAGCCAGTCGAGCCGCATGCCGGAGTGGATCAGGCCAGTGATCAGTGCGCCGGTCGGATGTATCCAATTGTAGCTGCGCGTATTGGTCAGCCGGGCTTCGGGGTCACTGTAGTCAAGCGACGTGTCATTCGGAATCGGTTCGCGCGTAAAATATGCGGCGAACCAACCGGGGCGACCATCCGCGGCACGGGTTTCGTCGTCGAACACATACGCCGCGGGATGACCGTCGGCGAGATATAGTTGCCCACCGGGGCGCAGCAGAGCGGCAACGATGCGGGTCCAGGCGCTGATGTCAGGCAACCAGCACAGCGCGCCCCAGGTGACATAGACCAGGTCGAACTCGTGCGGCTGCGGAATGGCTTGTAGCGCATCGTAGACATTGGCTTCGACGAACTGAACACCATCGGTGAGGGCAAGGTCCGCGGCGAGTGCGCGGGCGGCGCTGATGCCGGCGGAGGAGAAATCGAGACCGATGACGGTGGCACCGCGCTGCGCCAATGTCAGCGTGTCGGCACCGAAATGGCATTGCAGATGCGCGATGCGCTTGCCCGTGACTGATGGCAGCTCGGCTTGCACGATCGGGTCGAGCCGACCCTTGCCGGCGCGCAGGTGCGACAGATCGTAGCCGCGCGGGCCGAGATGCACCCCGACGCGTTCATCCCAGTTCGCGCGATTGGCACGATACCAGTCCGGGTCAGGCATATTCGTACCCATTGTCATTGCGATTGGCGGAGCGACGAAGCAGTCTCGATGAGGAAGCGCACCGCCGGTAGGTCCACTCTGGAACGAGATTCGTCGCTCCGCCAATCGCAATGCTGATGAATGCGCGTGACAGACGAATTCGCTAATTCGCCGTTCCGTACCCACCCCCGCCGGGGGTTTCAATTACGAAAGCATCGCCTGGTGCCAATTCGGCGCTATCGGTGCCGGTGAGCAGTTCATGCCTACTGTTGGCGCGCTCGACCCATTGCCGACCGGCCGCACCGTCTTCACCACCTTCCAATCCGAACGGCGACACATTGCGGCGGGACGCGACGATCACCGCAGTCATCGGTTCCAAGAAGCGGATGCGCCGGATCGAGCCGTCGCCGCCATGCCACTTGCCGACGCCGCCGGAGCCGCGGCGGATGGAGAACTGTTCCAGGCGGACCGGATAGCGCAGCTCCAGGATCTCTGGATCGGTCATGCGCGTGTTGGTCATGTGCGAATGGATGGCCGAGGTGCCGTCGAAGCCGGGACCGGCGCCGGTGCCGCCGCAGATCGTTTCGTAATACTGACGGTGTGCATCACCGAAGATGAAGTTGTTCATCGTCGCCTGACTGCACGAAATCGCGCCCAGGGCGCCGAATAGTGCGTTGCAGGTGGCCTGCGAGACCTCGGTGTTGCCGGCGACCACCGCGGCACCGGGCTCGGGTGACAGGAAAGTACCCTGCGGGATCACCAGCTCGATCGGCTTCAGGCAACCATCGTTCAGCGGGATATCGGCGCCGACCAGGCAGCGGAAGACATACAGCACGGCCGCGCGCGTGACCGCGGGCGGCGAGTTGAAGTTCGCGCTGTCCTGTATGCCGGTGCCAGTGAAATCCACCACCGCACTGCGGGTCGCACGATCGACGCTGATGGCAACATGCAGGATGCGGCCGTTATCCATCTTGTAGTCAAACGAACCGTTGCCAATCCGGTCTAGCACGCGGCGGACGGATTCCTCGGCATTGTCCATCACGTGGCCCATATAGGCACGCACCGTTGGCCAGCCGAACTGAGACACGACGCGTTGCAGCTCCTGCACGCCTTTTTCATTGGCCGCGACTTGCGCCTTGATGTCGGCCACGTTCACGTCGGGGCTGCGCGCGGGGTATGTCGCGCCGGCCAACAGGGCGCGGAACGCGGTCTCGCGGAACTCGCCACCATCGACCAGCAGGAAGTCGTCGATGACGACGCCTTCCTCCTCCAGCGTTTTCGAGCCGGGCGGCGTCGAGCCGGGCGTGATGCCGCCGATATCGGCGTGGTGGCCGCGCGAGCCGACGAAAAACAGGATCGATTTTCCGTCGGCGTCGAACACCGGCGTGATCACTGTCACGTCTGGCAGATGCGTGCCGCCGTTGTAGGGGTTGTTCAGCGCCACGACGTCGCCGGGTTTCAACGTCGTGCGCCGGTTGTTCAGCACCGTGCGGACGCTTTCACCCATCGCGCCGAGATGTACCGGCACATGCGGCGCGTTCGCCACCAGCCCGCCCTCGGCATCGAAGATCGCACAGGAGAAATCCAGCCGCTCCTTGATGTTCACGCTCATCGAGGTGTTCTGCAGCACCGCGCCGGTTTGTTCCGCGACGTTCATGAACAGGTTGTTGAACAGCTCCAGCAGCACCGGATCGGGCCGGCCGCTGTCGGCGGCGACGCGGCTGGGTAGCGCCTCGGTGCGGCGCAAGGTCATGTGATCGAGCGCAGTGATTCCCGCGGTCCAGCCTTGTTCCACCACGGTGGTTGCATTGGCCTCGCGGATCAGCGCCGGGCCCTTGATCGTGTCACCTGCCAGCAGCGCCGTGCGATCGAACACCGGCGCCGCGCGTGATTTGTCACCGGAGAAGATCGTCACGTGGTCGATCGCGTCCGGGGCGCCGGTCCGGCGCGCGGCCAGGGTTTCTTCCTGCACCGACTCACCGGGCGAGGTCGCCTCGACGGATACGGTCTCAACCACCAACGGGCGGTCCGGCGTAGCGAAACCGAAGCGCGCACGATGCGCCTTGGTGAATTCGGCGACGATTTGATCCAGCTTGGTCAGCGGAATGATCAGCGCCGCCTCGGTGCCCGCGTAGCGCAGATGCAGTTTGCTCGCGGTGCTGATGCGCGACAGCTCGGCACCCTGGTTCGCCAAGGCCGCGCCGGCATCGACGGCAAGTCGATCGGCCAGCGCTTCCAGCTCCGGCATCGCATCCGCGGTCAAAGGCGTTTCCACCGCCTGTTCGCGCATCACAGTCTGGTCGGCGAGGCCCATGCCGTAGGCCGACAGCACGCCGGCGAAGGGGTGAATGAACACCGTCTCCATGCCCAGCGCATCGGCGACGAGACACGCATGCTGGCCGCCGGCGCCGCCGAAGCATTGCAGCGCGAAACGGGTGACATCGTGACCCTTCTGCACCGAGACCTGCTTGATCGCGTTCGCCATGTTGGCCACGGCGATCTGCAGGAAGCCCTCCGCGACCTGCTGCGGCGTCCGTGTCTGACCGGTCGCCTTGCTGATCTCTTCCGCTAGCGCAGCGAATTTCTCATGCACCACGTCGGCATCCAGCGGTTGATTGCCGCCAGGGCCGAAGATCGCCGGAAAATGCTTCGGTTGGATCTTGCCGACGCAGACATTCGCATCGGTCACCGCGAGCGGACCGCCGCGGCGATAGCACGCCGGGCCGGGATTGGCCCCCGCGCTGTCCGGCCCGACGCGCAACCGCGCGCCATCGAAATGCAGGATAGAACCACCGCCGGCGGCAACCGTGTTGATTGCCATCATCGGCGCGCGCATGCGCACACCGGCGACCTCGGTCTCGAACGCGCGCTCGAACCCGCCGGCGTACAGCGCAACGTCGGTCGACGTGCCGCCCATGTCGAAACCGATGATGTCGCGGAGGCCCGCCATGCCGGCCGTGCGCGCGGCACCGACGATGCCGCCGGCGGGGCCGGACAGGATCGCGTCCTTGCCCTGGAAAGCGTGCGCCTCAGCCAGCCCACCATTCGACTGCATGAAGTAGAGCCGGGTGCCGGACAGTTCGCTCGCCACCTGATCGACGTAGCGGCGCAGGATCGGCGACAGATAGGCATCTACGACCGTGGTGTCGCCGCGTGGCACCAGACGCAGCAGCGGGCTGACCACATGGCTGGCCGAGACCTGGGTGAATCCCGCCTCGCGTACCAGCTCCGCCAGACGCTGTTCGTGCGCGGGATATTTCCAGGCATGCAGCAGCACGATGGCGCAGGCACGGATGCCGGCATCATAAGCGTGGGCAAAGGCGCGGCGTGCGGCGGCTTCGTCCAGCGTTTCGATTTCCTCGCCGTCGATGCCGACGCGACCTTCGATCTCCACTACCTGTTCGTAGAGCATCGAGGGCAGAGTGATCGCGAGATCGAACAGCCGCGGCCGCGCCTGGTTGCCGATGCGCAGCGCGTCGGCGAAGCCCTTGTTCACCACCAGCAGCACACGCTCGCCCTTGCGCTCCAGCAGCGCGTTGGTGGCGACGGTCGTGCCCATCTTTACCGCCTCGATCAGTCCGGAGGGGATTGGCCGGTCGAGCGGGATGTTTAGCACGGACTTGATGCCGGCAATGGCGGCGTCGCGATAGCGGCCGGGGTTCTCGCTGAGCAGCTTGTGCGTGGTGAGGCGCCCCTCGGGGTCACGCGCGACGATATCGGTGAAGGTGCCGCCGCGGTCGACCCAGAACTGCCAGGTGCTCATGGCAGGGCCGCCCCGGTGAGGGGGTGCGATTCGGTGGCAAGCAGGTCGAGGAACAAGGCGCGTATCCCGTTGCAGATGGTGGTCGCAAGGAAGCCTAGCGGATGGTCCAGTGCAAGCCGCGACGCGCGGACGGGTCGATCGCGCCCTTGGCGCATTGAATGCCGCGCGTGCGGCGGCCTGACAGGATGCGGCTGCGCTGCGCGTCGCGCGAAACCGCGACGTTCAGTCCAACAGCCAGGGCGCGGCGGCGGCCTGGGCGATCTGGCGGACCTGGTTCAGCAGGCCGGGCCCGACCGGGATGCCGGTCTGCATCCGCTTTTCGGCGTTGTTCCATTGCGGATCGCCGGCGACCATCACCGGTTGCGCCGGGTCCATCGGCCTGGTGGCGCGCAGGTCGTTGCAGAGCTGTGTGACGTCGGCGGTGAAGTCGTCCTGATCGCGGAACAGCGTGGGATTGATGGCCATGAAGAAGTGGCCAATGTCCATGCCCTGCGGCTTCTTGGTGTGCATTGGATCGGTAATGAGCGTCGCACCCGACAGGCAGGACGACAGGATGTTCACCATCGTGGCCAGGCCATAGCCCTTGTAGCTAGAGTTCTCCGGTGAGCCGCCGAGCGAGGTGAGGAAGCCGCCCTTCTCACGCGCCACCAGCGGATCGTTGCTGGGACGGCCTTCGTTGTCGAGCACCCAGCCATCCGGCGTCGGTAGGCCCTCATTGGCTTTGTTCCGGATGCGTCCCGCCGCGACGGTGGTGGTGGCCATGTCGAGCAGGAAAGGTTTGCCATCCACGGTGGGTGCGGCGAAGGACCAGGGGTCGGTGCCAAGCTTGGCTTCCTTGCCGAACGTCGGCGCCACCTGGATGCCGGAAGCCGACGTGCCGGCCATACCGATCAGTCCGGACTTCGCGGCCATCAGCGTGTAGTAGCCGGTGGCGCCGAAATGCGCGGAGTTCTTCACCACGGCGATCGCCATCCCGGACTGCTTTGCTTTGTCGATCGCGTCGGACATCGCGAAATGCGCGGGCACGTGGCCGAGACCACCGCCACCATCGACCAACGCGGAGACTGGTGTCTGCTTCATGATCTTCGGGCGTGCGTCCATCTTCGCGCGTCCATTGCGGCGCAGCCGGTCATAGCCGGGGATCATCGAGATGCCGTGACTGTCGACACCATGCAGGTCGGCCCAGGAGAGGATGTCGGCGGTGATCTCGGCGTTGTCCTCCGGCATGCCCCAGCCCAGCAGGATGGCTTTGAGCTGCGCGCGATGCGATGCGTATGGTGCCGGCATGAATGGTTCCCTCCGTGAGCCACGGCAGCCTTGCGCGGTCGGGCGGTTCCGGCAAGGGTGGGAGACGCAGTTGAGATATTGCCGTCATAGCCGGGCTGGTCCCGGCCTTCTGCGCTTCCGCGCCGGTGCGTGAATGGCCGGGACCAGCCCGGCTATGACGGATGGTAACGGATGGTAATGGTGGGAGATGCCGCGAATGTCGGACACAAACCAATTGTTGCGTGCCCGCTACGGGCTGGAACTCGACGGTCCCGATGTGCCACAAGCGGTTGCCGCGCTGCTGGATCGCCGCGTCGGCCGGCGGTATCGCGACGAGGATGTGCCGGAGACATTGCTCGACATGCTGCTGGCCGCGGCGCAATCGGCGCCGACGAAATCGGATCTGCAACAATACTCCATCATCGTCATGCGCGACCGCGCGCGCATCACGCGTATCGCCGATTGGATCGGCACGATGGACTGGATTGCCGAGGCCCCGGTGTTCCTGGTGTGGTGTGGCGACATGCGGCGCGGGCAGCGTCTGTGTGACCTGCGCGGCATGACGCACGCGAACAACAACCTCGATACCTTCCTCAACACCGCGGTCGACTGCACGCTGGCGATGGGCCAGTTCATCACCGCGGCCGACGCGGTCGGATTGAGCACCTGCCCGATCAGCTACGTGCGCAGTCATATCGAGAAGGTGACACCGCTGCTGGGATTGCCGGATGGCGTGTACCCGGTGGCCGGCTTGAGCGTCGGCTGGCCGGTGTTCCGCCGGCCGGTGGCGATGCGATTGCCGCCATCGGTGGTGGTGCATCGCGAGCGCTATGATGACGCGACGCTGGAGACCGAGGTGCGGGCCTATGACGAACGCCGCACCGCGCGCGAGCCGATCGCGGCGGGTAGCCTGAAGAACAACGATGTCTATCCACCACGCGACGGCGTAGGTTGGAGCGAGAATGTCGCCCGCCAGCTCTCGGTGCCGGAGCGGTTCGGCTTCGCTAGCTATCTGAAGACGCGGGGATTTGCGCTTGCCTGATACCGCTATGCCGGGCGCACGTCTGGCGCCGATCCGTCCCGCGACCGTCCGCGCTCGCCACGCCGCCAGCCTGGTGGTGCTGCGCCGGCGGGCGTCGGGCGATTCCGAGTTGCTGATGGGGATGCGCGGCGCGCGGCATCGTTTCATGCCGAACCGGTTGGTGTTTCCCGGTGGTGCCGTCGACACCGCCGACCTGACCGCTGCGGTCGGCGCGCCCCTCGCGCCGCACACGCGAGCGTTGCTGGAGAGGAAGGCCAACCCGAGGCTGGCACACGGGCTGGGCATCGCCACGGCGCGGGAGCTGGCGGAGGAAACCGGGCTGACCTTGGGGGATCCGCCAGCGCTGGATGGGCTGGACTATCTTTGCCGGGCGGTGACACCGCCGCCCGGGCCCGTGCGCTTCAATGCACGGTTCCTGGTGGTGGAGGCCGATCGTGTGTCCGGCACGCTGGCGGGCTCCGGGGAGCTGGAGGACCTGCGGTTTATCGATCTCGACGTGGCGCTGGCACTTGACCTGGCCGCGCCGACACGGTTCGTCATTGGGCAGTTGCGGGCCTGGATGGCGATGAGCGCGGCCGAGCGACGGGCGCCGCGCCGGACGGCGCTCCTCACCCGGCAGGCGTGGCGACTGGAATAGGCCCGGCGGCGCGGCCCCGGGCTCAGGGACAGGCCGCTTCGGCCTCGTCCGGCCTCGTCCCGCCGCGTGTGACTTGGTCCTTGGGCGTGTCCCGATCCTGGGACGCAGCGCCCACATCCTGTCGCCCTAGCGGGCCAGGCTGTGGGCGATTCAGGAGGAAGCCCTGTGCCTCGTCGCAGCCCTGCGTCCGCAGGAAAGCCAGTTGTTCCTCGGTCTCGACGCCCTCGGCGGTCACGCCGAGTCCGAGCGCCTTGCCCATGGCAATGATCGCGCAGGTGATCGCATCCGCCTGGGGCGAGGTGCCGAGGTCCTGGATGAAGGACTTGTCGATCTTGAGCCGGTCCAACGGCAGCACACGCAGATAGGTCAGGTTGGAGTAGCCGGTGCCGAAATCGTCCAGCGCCAACCCGACGCCGAGGTGTTTGAGCGCGCGCAGCATGGTGAGCGCGCGGCTGGTGTCGTCGATCAGCACGCCTTCGGTGATTTCCAGCATCAGCCGGCTGGCGGGCAGGCCGTGGCGGGCGAGCACCGTACGCACGGTCTCCACCAGGTCGGTCTGACGGAACTGCACGGGCGAGAGATTGACGGCGAGGCGCCAGGGCTGGTCCCAGGTCACGGCCTCGGCGACCGCATGGTCGAGTACCCAGCGCCCGATCGCATCGATATCGCCGGAGCCCTCGGCCAATGGGATGAACTCGGAGGGCGGCACCTCGCCACGTTGGGGGTGGTGCCAGCGCAGCAGCGTTTCCTGCCCGAGGACCGCGCGCGTCTCGACGTTGAAGGTGCCTTGGTAGCACAGCGATAGCTGGTTGCGGCCGATTGCCTGGGCGAGGTCGCCTTGCAGTTTTAGATGCGCCGACTCGGCCGGCGGGCTGGCGCCGCGGGCCGCGGTCCTGCGGCGGGACGTGGTGGCTGAGCCGACGCGCAGCAAAGCGGCCTGGGCCAGCTTGCGTGCCAGCCACTCCACTTCCCAGGTCGGGTAATTGCCGAAATTGGCAACGCTGATCGGGCGCGCCGGCGACAGCAACGTCCCGAAGCGCGCGAACGACAGCCGATCGCCGGTCGGCCGGAACACCACCTCTACGGCACGATCACTCACCTCAAGGTCGGAGAAATCCGCCTCGCTCGCCATTGCTATTTTGCCCCAGTGCCGGACCTTGGCATTTTGCCAAGCGAGGTAACATCGTTAACCACGTATTGCTGCCCAATGGTAACCGGTTCTAGCAATGGCTAGCGTACCCGCCCAATATCACACAATTATGTTTCGCTCACTCTACCGTCACGGATTTGCGCGGATTGCGGCCTGTACCGCGCGTTGCACCCCAGCCGACCCGGCTGCGAACGTGGCGGCGATCCTGCGGCTTGCGCAGAGCTGTGCTTCCGATGGCGCAGTGCTTGCGGTGTTTCCGGAGCTGTCGGTCTCCGGTTACGCGATCGATGACCTGCTCTTGGCGGATTCGTTGCTGGATGCAACCGAACGCGCGCTGGTCGATCTGATCGCGCATTCGACGGAGGTTTTGCCGGTGCTGGTGGTGGGCGCGCCGCTGCGGCATGGGGCGCGTCTCTATAACTGTGCGGTCGCGATCCACCGGGGCCGATTGCTCGGTGTGGTGCCGAAGTTACATCTGCCGAACTATCGTGAATTTTATGAGAAACGGCATTTTGCGTCGGGTGGCGGCACCGAGGGCGGGTCGATTACGCTTGGGCCGCATGTCGCGCCGTTCGGGCCGGATGTGTTGTTCACAGCCGAAGATGTGGATGGGCTGACGATTCATCTGGAGATCTGCGAGGACGTGTGGGTGCCGATGCCGCCCAGCGGGATCGGCGCGCTGGCCGGCGCGACGGTGTTGGCCAATCTGTCTGCGTCCAACATCACGATCGGCAAGGCGGATACGCGGCGGCTGTTGGCGCAGTCGCAATCCGCGAGATGTCTTGCGGCGTATCTGTACGCGGCGGCAGGGACGGGGGAATCGACGACCGACCTGGCGTGGGATGGCCAAGCGTCGATCTTCGAGAATGGCGCAGTGCTGACCGAATCGCCGCGCTTCCCGGCGGAGGCGCAGCATGCGATCGCCGATGTCGACCTGGACATGCTGCGCCAGGAGCGCCTGCGGATGGGCAGCTTCGACGACAATCGGCGATATTTCGCCGAGGCCGTCGCGCGGTTTCGCCGGGTGACGTTCCGGCTTGACCCGCCGCGCACCGACCTTGGATTGAAGCGTCCGCTGGCGCGGCTCCCGTTCGTGCCCGTGGATCCCAAGGCGCTCGAGCAGGATTGCTACGAGGCCTACAACATCCAGGTGACCGGGTTGATCCAGCGGCTGCGTGCCACGGGGATCAAGCGCGTGGTGATCGGCGTGTCGGGTGGGCTGGATTCGACGCAGGCACTGATCGTCGCGGCACAGGCGATGGATCGGCTGGACCTGCCGCGGGGCAACATTCTCGCATACACGATGCTGGGGTTTGCCACCGGAGAACTGACCAAGACGAATGCGCTGGCGCTGATGAAAGCGCTGGGGGTGACCGGGCGGGAGCTGGATATACGGCCGACGGCGACGACGATGCTGAAGGAGCTAGGGCATCCGTTTGCTGCGGGCGAGCCGGTGTATGACGTGACGTTCGAGAATGTGCAGGCCGGGTTGCGCACGGATTACCTGTTCCGGCTAGCGAACCACAATTCAGCGTTTGTGCTGGGCACGGGTGATCTGTCTGAGGCGGCGCTGGGCTGGTGCACCTATGGCGTAGGCGATCACATGTCGCACTACAACGTGAACACCGGCGTGCCGAAGACGCTGATCCAGCATTTGATCCGCTGGGTGATCAGTTCGAAGCAGTTCGCGCCGGCGGTGTCGGCGACGCTGGACTCGATCCTGCTGACCGAGATTTCGCCGGAGTTGGTGCCGGTGAGGGACGGCGAGATGCCGCAGAGCACCGAAGCGAAAATCGGGCCCTATGCGCTGCAGGATTTCAATCTGTACTACACGCTGCGCTTCGGGTTCCGGCCGTCGAAGATAGCGTTCCTGGCGCTGATGGCATGGGAGGATGCGGCGCGCGGTGAGTGGCCGCCGGGGTTCCCGGCAGATCGGCGGAAGGCGTATACACTGAAAGAGATACGCCATTGGCTGGGTGTATTTCTGCAACGGTTCTTCGGGTTCAGTCAGTTCAAGCGCTCGGCGACGCCGAACGGTCCGAAGGTGGCGGCGGGCGGATCGCTGTCGCCGCGCGGAGATTGGCGCGCGCCGTCGGATGGCAATGCGCGGATTTGGCTAGAGGAGCTGGAACGCGAGGTGCCAGAGGCGTAGGCGGCGGGTGATCGGGGTTACCCATCGGGCTTGGGGCGATCATTCGTCCGCAAGCAAAATTCACCGCTGAGCCGCCGAGGATCTTGAGACCATGGCGCCGTTGGGGATGTGGAAGGCGCGGTTGTGGCGACCCGCGCGACGCGCATCACACATCATTGCCACACACCCCCACGGCGGGCCGTTCCCCCGCTCCTCAGCGTCTCCGTGGTGAATGTTTCGTGCGGAGGTGCGCTGCGCATGGTGCCGACGGAGGTTCCGATTTATCGAAGCCCTAACCAGAACGCACCGATCCCGATCGTCAGCACCGTCAGCGGCGCACCGACCCGGAAGTAGTCCCAGAAGCTGATCGTTACGCCACGGCGGGCGGCTTTGTCCACGACGATCAGATTGGCGATGGAGCCGAGTACCGTGAAGTTGCCGGCCAGCGTGGAAGCCATGGCGATGACGATCCAGGCTTTCACCTGATCCGGCAGCGCGCCGACGAAGGGGTGCAGCATCAACACAGCGGGAACGTTGCTGACCAGGTTCGATAGCGCGGCGGTGACCACGCTCAGCACCGGCACACTCGACAAATGCAGCGCCGCGACCTGGCTGATGATCGCCGGGGTCAGCAACTGGTGCTCGGCGCCGGCGACGATGATGAACAGGCCGGCGAACATCAACAGCAGCGACCAGTCGACCTCGGCGTAGATGCGCGGGCTTTTAACCCGGCGGGTCAACAGCAGCAGCGCGCCGATGATGACCGCGGCCTTGGCGGGGGGCTGGCCGGCGAAGAACAGCACGATCACCGCGGCGACGGCGGCGAGGGCGCGCAGCATCAGCGCGCGATTGGCGTGCAGGCGCGGGGTGGGGGCGTGCAGTGTCGCGGGGTCGGTGAACTCGGCGCGATGGGTCAGCGCGATCAGGCCGAGGGTCAGCAGCAGCCCGATCGCCGCCACAGGCGCCAGCGTTGCGGTGAACTGGGCGTAGGCGATGCGGGAGAAGCTGCCGATCAGCATGTTCTGCGGGTTGCCGGTGATCGTCGCCGTCGAGCCGACATTCGACGCCATCGCCACCGCCAGCAGATAAGGCAATGGCCGGCGTTTCAGCGTGAGCGTCAGCTCCAGCACCAGCGGGGCCAGCACCAGGCAGATCGCGTCATTCACCAGGAAGGCGGAGAATACGCCGGAGACCGCGACGATGGCGCCCAGCAGCAGCAGTGGCCGGCGTGCGCGGCGGGCGACCCAAATGGTGGCCAGCGCAAAGAAGCCTGACAGGCGCAGGTTGGCCACCACGATCATCATGCCCAGCAGCAGCGTGATGGTGTCGAGGTCGATGGCGCGATAGGCGTCCTCCGGCGTCAGCGCGCCGGAGGCGACCATCAGGCAAGCACCGACCAGGGCGATGCCGGCACGGTCGATCGACAGGCCGGGCACCTTGCCGATGGCGAGCGCCAGGTAGCTGGCGGTAAAGATGCCGGCGGCGGCGAGGCGGCGTGCGGTGCCGTCCTGCGCGGGCGCGAGCAGCGGCGCCAAGGCGGCGGCCAGCGCCAGCAGCACCAGCGCCGCGATCAGGATCAGGCTGGCCAGATGAAGGGCTGGCGTGGACCGTTCAGCGCGTTCCGGCATTCAGAAATTCGGCCAGAGGCCAGGTGTGGCCACTTCCAGCGAATTGCCGCCGGAATCGCGGAAATACAGGCTGGTGCCGCCGCGCCGCCAGGTGATGCGGCTTTCGATCGCAATGTCGTGTTGCGCCAGATGCACCTCCCACGTCGCCAGCTCGCCCAGCGGGATGCCGAAGCAGAGATGCGCCGAGCCGCTGGTGCCATGGGGTGGGATGACGCCGCCCGGCACCGGGGACGGCGTGTCGGTGGTGCCGTGCTGGAACAGCAGCAGCACCTGGCCCGGCGCAACGGCAAGCGCACACATGCGGCTGTCCTGATAGAGCGCCTCGAAGCCGAACACGCGCTCATAGAAATCGCGCGCGCGGTCGAGGGCCGCAACGTACAACGAGGTTTCCAAGATGCCACTGAGGCGGGGGACCGGCGGCGCCATGTCGGACCCTTGGGCGGCACGCGGGGTGGTGTCAACGTAACCGTGGGCCGAACGTGATCACATGGTCGCGTTCGCGCGTCCGTTCAGCGAGATTGCTTCGCTACGCTCGCAGTGACAGTGAAAGTGTCAGGTGGCGTATGTCACCGTCTCGCGACAGCGCAGCAGCGGCAGGATGCGGGTGCCGAACTGTTCCATACCGATGACGAAATCATCGAAGGTCAGCATCACGCCGCGCACGCCGGGCACTTCCGACAGCTCGTCCAGCATGCGCGCCACCGACGCATAGGAGCCGACTAGCACACCCTGGTTGGTCGGCAGTTGTTCGATCCCAAGCGTGCGGCGCTTGTTCGCCTGTGAATAAGGGTCGGGGTTGGGATCATCGTCGGCCTGCGCGTCGCGATACGTCAGCGCCTCGTAATCGGTGCCCGTCTTGTAGTGCTCCCACTTGGCCATTGCCGCCTCGTCCGTCTCATCGGCGATGACCATCTGCAGGATCAGCGCGCCGCAGTCACGGCCGGTGGCGTCCGTCGCCTTCACCAGGCGCGCCACGCTTTGCGTCAGCAGAGTGGGCTGATTGACGCCACCGCTGCCGCAGAAATTGTAGTCGGCGTAGCGCGCGGCGAACCGCGTGCCGTTGTCACTTTGTGCGGCGCAGATGATGGGAATGTTCGCGGTCGGCAGCGGCAGGCAACGGCAATCGTCCATCTGAAAAAAATCTCCTTTGAAATCACTCCGGCCGGTCGCCCAGAGCTCCTTCATGATGGTGACGTATTCGGCACAATAATCGTAGCGGCGGCGGTAGTGCTCGCTGCCCGGCCAGAGGCCCATCTGGGTGTATTCGCGGCGCTGCCAGCCGGAGATGATGTTGATCCCGAAGCGCCCGTGCGAAATCGAATCGATCGTCACGGCCATGCGCGCGGTGATCGGTGGGGGCAGGGTCAGCACGGCGCAGGTGGCGAAGAGCTGGATGCGGGTGGTGATAGCGGCAAGGCCGGCCATCAGGGTGAAGGATTCCAGGTTGTAGTCCCAGTATTCCGATGGCCCGCCGAAGCCGTGCAACTTGATCATCGATAGCGCGAAATCGAAGCCGAAGCGCTCAGCCTTTTCGACCACCGTGCGATTGAGGTCGAAGCTGGGCTTGTACTGCGGCGAGGTGGTGGAGATCAGCCAGCCGTTGTTGCCGATAGGGATGAAGACGCCGAGCTGCATGCGGACACACTCCTTGGGCTGGGTGGCGTCGCGCCGCCAATAGCGGTTGGCTCGCAAACCTTATGCCATGGGTGCAATTGCCGTTTTCCCGCACTACCCCCGTGACGGTTGTGTGTCCGCGCGCGGCAACGCGCCTGACCCTGCCCCGGATTTATGCCGCGCTGCACAATTGCGCGTCAGGGAATCACAAGTTTTAGCTTCGCGGCCGGGCTGGATGACCTTATTGTTATGTCCGGTGACGTATCGCCGAAGGCCGACGGTGACGTTCGGATCCTCTCGGATAACGAAAACGACACGGACCTGGGAGGGCGCGAGATGGATCCGACAATCGAAAAGCGTACTATGGCCAAAGTGTACTGGCGCGTGCTGCCACTGGCTATGGTGGTGTATTTTCTCTGCTACCTCGACCGTATCAACATCAGCTTTGCCGCGCTGACAATGAACAAGGACCTCGGCCTCACCGCCGCGGTCTACGGCATCAGCTCTACCGCCTTCTATATCGGCTACTGCCTGTTCGAGATCCCCAGCAACATCGTCCTCGACAAAGTGGGCGCGCGGCTGTGGATCGCGCGGATCATGATCACCTGGGGGCTGGTGTCGGGGGCCACCGCCTTCGCGGTCGGCGCCAACAGCTTCATGACGATCCGCTTCCTGTTGGGCGCCGCCGAGGCCGGGTTGTTCCCGGGGATCATCCTCTATTTCACCTACTGGTTCCCCGACCGCCATCGTGCGCGCATCGTCGCCGGCTTTACGCTGGCGCTGCCGGTCTCGGTGGCGTTGGGCGCCCCGATCTCCACCGCGATCCTGAGCCTGGATGGGGCGTTTGGCATTGCTGGCTGGAAATGGATCTACCTGCTGGAGGCGGTGCCGACCGTGCTGCTGGGTGTCGTCGTGCTGTTGGCGATGACCGACAAGCCGGCGATCGCGGGCTTTCTGAGCCCGGAGGAGAAGGCCTGGCTGGTGGGCACGCTGCAATCCGAGCGCCGCGCGGTCGAGGCGAGGCGCAAGTTCAGCCTGTTGGAAGGGCTACTGACGCCGAAGATCCTGCTACTGTCGGCGAACTATCTTGGCATCGTCACTGCGAGCCTGGGCCTGCTGCTGTTCGTTCCGCAGATCATCAAGTCGCTCGGGGCCACCAACATGGCAACGGGGTATGTCACCTCGATCGCCTATGTCTGCGGCGCGCTGAGCATGATGTTCTTCGGCTGGCTCTCGGATCAGATCGGTGACCGGCGCTGGAGCCTGTCGTTCACCTGCCTGCTGGCGACGGTCGGCCTGGTGATGGCCGGGATGACCATGGGGACCTGGTGGGCGGTGGTTGGCATCTGCCTGTCCACGGCGGGGTTCTACGGCACCAAAGGGCCGTTCTGGGCGCTACCGTCGATGATGCTGACCGGCACGGCCGCGGCCGGCGGGCTGGCCTGGATCAACTCGATCGGCAATGTCGGCGGCGCGCTGGGACCGGCCATCGTCGGCTGGCTGAAGGACGCCACCGGCAGCTATTCTGGTGGGCTCTATGGGCTGGCGGTGTTCACTGGTGTCGCGGCGGTCATCGCGCTGTTCGGGTTGAACATTCCGCGGGTGGTGGATCGGCCGGCGCAGGTGGCGGCGGAATAGGTCAGCCGTCAGTCGATCAGCCGCCTGGCACCCACAGCACGTCGCCGGCACCGTCGGCGTTGAAGGCGCGCGCCAGCACGAACACATGGTCGGACAGGCGGTTGAGGTAGCGAACCAGCTCCGGGTTCAACACCTCGACCGCCGCCAATCGCACCACCGCGCGCTCGGCGCGACGCACTACAACGCGCGCCACATGCGCCCGCGCCGCGGCCTCGGTGCCGGCCGGCAGCACGAAGCTGGTCAGCGGCGGCAGGCCTGCATTCAGTGCGGCGATTTCGACCTCGAGACGGTCAATCGGCACGGCCGTCACGCGCAGCCGGTCACCGGCGGGACCAGGCACCGACAGGTCGGCACCAACGTCGAACAGGTCGTTCTGGATGCGCGCCAGCATCGCATCGGTTTCGGGCGCATCGGCCACCGCGCAGCGCAGCAATCCAATCGCAGCGTTCGCTTCGTCAACCGCGCCCAACGCCTCGATGCGCGGGGCATCCTTGCCGACACGCGCGCCATCGCCGAGCGAAGTCTGCCCGCGATCGCCGCCACGCGTCACCACTGTGTCGATCCGAACCAAGGGGCCGCCCTCCCGTTGCTGCGCAGGCGCCGAGCGCGGCAGTCTAGAGCCCGTTTCCCCTGACCGGAAACAAGCCGACGGCGCTGGCGCCGTGGCAAGGCAGGCCAGGCCAAAGCCCCTTGGCCTTTCGTGCCGTCACCTCCGGCGCCGACGGGCTGTCGCCCGTCAGGGGCAAACCCGCGCTAATCCAGATCGAACATGATCCGCAGCGGGATGCTGGACGGGATCGGCTGGCCGTTCCGCACCGCTGGCACGAACTTCCAGGTCGCCACAGCGTCGCGCGCTGCGTGGTCCAGCAGGCTGAAGCCGGAGCTTTGCGCGATATCGATCCCGGCGACCGTGCCGTCGGGCGCGACATGCACCAGCAGGATCACCAGGCCCTGTTCGCCGCGCCGTGCGGCTTCCAATGGGTAGATCGGCTCCTTGTTGTGCACCTTGGTGTCGGGGCCGGCGGGGATGACCTGGGTGCCCCTGACCAGCACGTTGCTGAGGCTGTCGGTGCCGCCGAGGTTGATGTGTGGCGCCTCGTTGGCCTGGGGCGCGGGTGGCGCGGGGGCAGGCGGCGCGGCCGCCATCATCGGCGTGGGCGGGCGGGGCGGCGTGGGTGTCGGTAGCGGCGCCCGCAGCGGTTGCGGCTGTGGCGGCGGAGGGGGAGGCGGCGGCAACGGCAAGGTCACGGTCTGATCCGGCTGTTGCGGGGGCGGTGGCGCCGGTGGTGGCGTGGGAACCGGCGGCGCTGGGGGCCGGGCGACAGGAGGCGTTGGCGGCGGCGTGGGCGGGGACGGCACGGATGGCGCCATCGGCGGCGTCTTCGAGGTCTGATCCGGAACCGGCGGCGCCTTGCCCGTGGTCTGGCCCTGGCCCTGCTGCTCCAGCATCACCAGCTCCACCATGGGCTGCGTCTGGCCGGCGTCCTTGCCGTGCCGGTGCACCGTGAGCAGGAGGAATGCCAGCGCCATCGCATGCAGCGCGATCGAAATGAGCGCGGCCCATTGCAGCGTCGTACGCCTTTGGAGCTCGCGGCGGGAAAGTGGGGTCACGCTCAGACGCTACAGCACCAGCACGCCATGCTGTTTCGCCTTGACCTCGGGCTCGACGTGAATGGTGATCTCCAGATTGCTCATCTCGGCCTTTAATGCCGCTTCGATGCGGTCACAGATGGCGTGCGAATCGGCCACCGTCATCGTGCCAGGTACCACAAGATGGAATTCCAGGAAGGTCAGGCGCCCGGCGTAGCGCATGCGCAGGTCATGCGCCTCGATCGCACCCTCGGCACTTTCGCCGACCACCTCGCGGATGCGCTGGATCACCTCGGCCTGCGGCGCCGCGTCCATCAGCCCACCGACCGAGGACGAGATCATCCGCATCCCGGCATACAGCACATAGACGCCGGTCGCCGCCGCCAGTAGCGGATCGAGCGTTAGGAACCCGGTCAGCACGGTGAGCACAACGCCGAGCGTGATGCCGGCCGAGGTGACCACGTCGGCCAACAAATGGTGCCCATCCGCCATCAATGCCGGCGAGCGCAACCGCTTGCCGATGCGGAACAGCACCACGGCCCAGCCACCGTTCAACATGGTGGCGATGGCGTTCAGCCCAATGCCCTGGAACGGGCGTGCGAGGGGACGCGGATCGTTCCATACAAACCAGGCGTGGTGAAAGATCGAGACCGCGGCCACGACGATGAGCACGCCCTCGATCACCGCGGCGAAGAATTCGGCCTTGTCATGACCATACGGGTGGTTGGCGTCGGCCGGGGTGGAAGCGACGCGCAACGCCGCCAGGGCGATCACACTGGCGGCGACGTTCACCGTGCTTTCCAACGCGTCGGAGTACAGCGCGGCGCTGCCGGTGAGCCACCAGGCCGCCGCTTTCATCGTCAGGACGACGATGCCGATGCCGATGCTGCCGAGTGCGATCCGCTCGCCACGTCCCACAAGACGATCCGTTGCTGCCCGGCGCGGGCTGTAGCAGATCGGATTGGGCGCGTCAGCCGCACCACCGTGCGGGCGAGGGGCAGGGTTGGCGCGGTTCGATCGCCCGGATCTTGGCCTCGACCGCGGACTGGCGCCGAACTCTCGGATGGGAAACGGGGCTTCGGCGGTGCCCGTGAGCGCCGGTCCGCATGGCCCAGGTTGCTGGTGAGCGGCGATGGTCGGTTTGGCGTGCGAGGTCCGTGGTGTCTCCGGCACCAGACCCGTCGCACGAGCGCGGGACGAACAAGGCATCGAGAGCCGGTGTCCTCGAAGCCTCACATAGTGTTGATTGTTATTATATCGTACCGTTACATTATAGATATAGGATGGCCAAGGCTAGCAGCTTGATCCATAACATGAAATGCGGGTCGACGCGGTGTTGCGGGTCGATCGCGTGAACACCATCGCGTCGGTGCGTTTTAACTCGACATCGGCGCCTAGAGGTCACAGGTTAGCACCGAGTGGGACGGACACATCGGGATACGGTCATGCCCGATGTGCGGTGACACATAGAAAGATGACAGTCGTTCCGTCTCGGGTGTGTCATTAACTGTCGCCCACAGTGCAGTGGTGAGCCTGTGTTCCGCATGGGCACTGCTGATCATTCGGGGACCTGTTGTCAGATCTCTGGACACTGGCACTGAGCAACCTGTCGTAACGACATCTGGGCGTGCGCCCATGCCGTCGCGACCCAACGCGAGGAGCAGCCTCATGGCGAAAGCAACGCAGTCTCGTACCACTGTCACCGGCAACGCCGACATTCCGGATTCCACCGTGGCGAAGATGGGGAGAGCGCTCGCCGAAATCGCCGAGGTCGAGCAGGAGCTGGCGTCGGCCGTCAGCGCGGCGGCGACCGAGCGCGATCGCATGCAATTGGCGGAGCAGGCCGACCGCGCCATCACCGACGCGGTCACTGACCAAGGCTTGTCACTCACACAGTTCAATCAGGTGGTGCAGGCCGCCGATGAAGATCAGGAGCTGCGCGATCGCCTGACGGCGGCGATTCGCGCGGCCTAATCCAGACATTGCGTCTTCAGAATGGAGGAGTCGACGATGCGTGCAGCAACCTTTCTCGTCGCGGGCTCGCTTGCCGTTGGGGCGTTGGTCGCGTTGCTTGGTTTCGGCGCGATCCCAGCGGTTGGTCAGACGACCGGGTCGGCCACGACAGCAGACAGCGATGCGGCGAAGGTGCCGGATGACACGGTGCAAAAGGCCGGTGTCGCCATGCACCACGTGATCCAGATCCGTCAGAGCTATTCCCAGCGGGAGCAGGCGGCCAGCATGCCGTCGGAAAAGCAGGACCTCTTGCAACAGGCCGAGACGGCGACGGTCAAGGCGGTGACTGATCAAGGCCTGTCAGTGCAGGAGTATGACCGCGTGCTGCATCTGGCGATGGCCGATCCCAACCTGAAGGCGCGGCTGATGAAGGTGGCAACCACCGCGCAATAACGGCAGGCACGCGATGCGCAGCGTCGGCTGGCGAGGGATCCGCAGAACGGCCAGTGAGCCGCGCGGCGCGCCTGACGTTTATTCGATTGGATTCCGTAATTATGGTCCGATGCACCCGGCGGAAGTGGGATCATGCCTGATCATCGCCGCGGCCTGCTATGCGGCGTTGCTAACGCATGTCGTGTCCTGCGCGCACGATCGGCTGTGGGGCTTGCTGGCATTCGGCGCGGTGCTCGTGCCGGTCGGTATCCTGCACGGCATTGGCGTCTGGTTCGGGGTGTGGTGAGCGCGGGCCGCGCGCTTACGCAACCAGCCGCGCGGCCTCACGCAGATCGGTAACGAAACGTTCGTATTCGCGGACCCTGGTCTCTTCATCGGGGACGCGCAGCAGGAACGATGGGTGCACGGTGATGAAGCCGCGTGCGCCGTCGGGCAGGGCGAAGGGGCGGCCGCGTTCGCGCCCGATGGTCACCGGGCGGCCGAGCACCGCGCGCGCCGCGGTGCCGCCCATCAGAACGGTCAGTTTTGGGCGCAGACGCACGCGTTCGACGTCCAGCCAGAAGCGGCAAGCCTGGATTTCAGGAGCCTCGGGGGTCTGGTGGATGCGGCGGGTGCCGCGCGGGGTGAATTTGAAGTGTTTCACCGCGTTGGTGATGTAGATGCGGCGGCGGTCGATGCCGGCTTCCTCCAGCGCGCGGTCGAGCATCTGGCCGGCGGGGCCGACGAAGGGGCGGCCGATGACGTCTTCCTGGTCGCCGGGTTGCTCGCCGATAAACAGCAGGGCGGCGTCGGCGGGGCCTTCGCCGAACACGGTCTGGGTGGCGGGGTCGCCCAAGGGACAGCGACGGCAGCTGACCGCGTCGGCAGCGGCGTCACGCAGCGCGGGGTCGGTTGGGACCGGGAGCACCACCGGCCCGAGCGGTGGCTGGTCTGGGGGACGGGGGTCCTCGTCTAGCATTTCCGTGGCGGGGATTGCGGTGCCAATACGCGCTGGTTCGAGGATATCGGGTCCGTAGGCGCGCCATTGGGCGGCCAGCGCGGCGTCGTCGGGGACAGCCGCAGCGTCCAGGCCGGCGCCGAAGCGCAGCGTCGTGCCGTCCCAGTCGGCGCTGGCATCCGGGGTGAGGATGGTGAAACGCAGCGCGGCGAAGCGGCGGACGAGAAGCTGGGCGTTGGCCTCCAGGACGAAATGCGCGGGGGCGTACCAGCCCAGATAGGCGGGGCCGTCCAGAGGCAGGAAGCGCAGATGGGTGCGCATGCGGTGCGCCTCGGCACGCACCGCCAGGGCCAGGCGCCGTGCCAGCGTCAGTTCTGGGTCGCCGTGCAGGTCCAGTACCGGTTCGCCGGCCTGGGCGCGCCAGACGAGACGGTAGAGCAGGTCGAAGCGGGCCGGATCACGGGCCTGAACGGCCTGTGCCGCCAGCGCCACCAGCTGGCGGGGCACGCCGAAGCTGCCGGTGCCGGTGGGCAGCAGCTCGCCGGGGCCGCCGATCGCCCAGGTGATGGCCTCCGGCGGGGTGCCGGACAGCACATGGGCACGGGTGGCGACGCGCCAGCCGTCCCAGTCGGTCTCACGTGCCAGGGCAACGCGGGGCATGGCCATGAGGGAACATCAACCGAGACGTGTTTCCAAGTGCGCTGGTGACGGGGGACTGGGCGTGGGTATGCTGCGTGGGAACGAGGCGGGGGAACGCATGCGTATCGAGCCGGAGGTTTTCGCGCGCATTGGCGCCACCGGCACGCCGGTGTTCTCGTGCGATGGCCGCACGCTGTTCCATCTGCGTGGCGTCGGGCTGCCACAGGCCTGGGCGCTGGAGCTGGCCAGCGGCGCGGCGCGACAGGTGTCGTTTCATGATGAGAAGCTGGCGCTGCTGCGGCGCAGTCCGGTGGATGACCGGTTGGTGTACGGCGTCGATCGGGGTGGGGACGAGCGGCAGCAATTGCTGCTGATTAATCCGGATGAGGATCGACCGGCGCCGCTTGCGCTGACCGATGATCCGGCGGTGATCCATGATTGGGGCGCGTTCTCGCCGGACGGGGCGCGTGTGGCGTTCGCGTCCAATGCGCGCGATCCGGCGCATTTCGATGCGTATGTGCAGGACCTGGCGACCGGGGTGCGGGAGCAGGTCTATGAGGGCCGCGGCCTGGTCAGCGTGTCAGGCTTCCGGTCGGATGGCGCGGTGCTGTCGCTGCTGGTGGATCGTGGCTACGGTAACATGTCGTTGCTGTTGCTGCACATGGGGTCGGGGACGGCGCGCGAATTTCCGCAGCCCTGCGGAACCAACTATCAGAGCATGCGCTGGGCGAGTGATTGCCGCACGTTGCTGGCGTTGACCGATCATGGTGGCAGCAACTTCCTGCGGCTGTGCCGGCTGGATCCCGAGAGCGGCGCGGTTGATACGGTGTACGCCGCGGATGGGCGCGACGTGGAGGCGTGGGCGATCTCCAGCGATGCGACGACGCTGGCCACGGTCGAGAATGACCGCGGCTATGCGATTCTGCGTGTCGGACCGATCGAGGGCCGGCGTCCCGTGGTGGAGGGACTGCCGCGCGGGGTGGTCAGCGAGCCAGCCTTCTCACCCGACGGCAGTGCGTTGGCGTTCACCGTGGCGGCGCCGACGGTTCCGGCTGCGATTTGGCTGTGGCGCGATGGCGTGGCGCGGGCGTTGGTGATGCCGGATGTGCCAGCTGACCCAGAAGAGTTCATCGATCTTGAACTGGTGAGCTGGGACAGTTTCGATGGGACGAGGATTCCCGGATGGCTAGCGTTGCCGCCGGGGACGGTGCCGGCGGGCGGGCACAAGGCGGTGATCTGGGTGCATGGCGGCCCGGTGGGGCAGACCAGGCCGAATTTCCGGCCCGATATCCAGATGTTGCTGCACCATGGCTTCGCCATTCTGATGCCGAACGTGCGCGGCAGCTCCGGCTATGGCCGCGCCTATACGGAAAGCGATGATGGGGCAAAGCGGCCGGATTGCGTCGCCGATCTGGCGTACGGGCAGCATTGGCTGGCGGCGCATCCGGCGATCGATGCGAATCGCATCGGCATCATGGGGCAGTCGTACGGCGGCTTCATGGTGAACGCGGCGATCACCGCGTATCCCGACCTCTGGCGGGCGGCGGTGAATTATTACGGCATCGCCGATTTCGTCACGCTGCTGGAAGGCACGGGACCGTGGCGGCGCGATCATCGCGCGGCCGAGTATGGTCATCCGGAGCGGGATGCCGGGCTGTTCGCGTGCATCTCGCCGATTCACCAGGTGGATCGCGTGTCGGTGCCGGTGCTGCTGGCGCATGGCACGCGCGATCCGCGGGTCCCGTATGGCGAAAGCGTGCAGATGATGACCGCGCTTGCCGAACGGCAGAAGAAAGTGGAGTTCCTCAGTTTCGAATACGCTGGTCACGGCTTCATCCGGCCCGCTGATCGCGCGCGTATCTATGCCGCCGTGGCCGGCTTCTTCACCACGCATCTCGCCTGACGGAGGGTTCCATGTATCTCGCCCCGCGTAGCCATCGTCCGTTGATCATGGGACGCAACGGCGCCGTTGGCGCCAATCATCCGCTGGCGACGCAGGCCGGGCTGGACACGTTGCGGGCGGGTGGCAACGTGGTGGACGCCGCGGTGGCGATCTCACTGACGCTCGGCGTGGTCGAGCCAGGCATGTCGGGGCTGGGCGGCGATGGGTTCTATCAAGTGTACACAGCAGCCGATGGCGTCTCGCGCTGCTGGAACGCCACCGGTGCAGCGCCACTGGCGGCGACACCGGAACGATTCCGCGCACACGGGATCGCGGTGCGCGGGCCGTTGAGTGTGTCGACACCGGGCCTGCTGGCAGGGCTGGGTGCGATGCATGCCGCCCATGGATCGATCGACTGGGCGAAATTGTGCGAGCCCGCGATCCGACATGCGCGTGAGGGGTTCGCGGTCACGCATCACTACCGCCATTTCGCCAACGATGTCCGCTCGTTCCTGGCCTCGGATCGGCGCAGCAAGGCGGTGTTCCTGGATGGATTGGCGGTCGGCGCGCCGGCGCTGGGATCGATGATTGTGCAGCCAGATCTCGCCCGCACGTTGGAGGAAATCGCGGCAGAGGGTGCCGACACCTTCTATTGCGGCAAGCTGGCGGCGCGACTGGTCGGCGCCATGCGCGGGGCGGGCGTGCTGCTCGACGCCCGTGATCTGGAGGCCTGCCGGCCGCAGGAGCAGGCGCCGATCAGCATCGGCTATCGTGGCTTCCGCGTGACGCAGACGCCGCCCAACTCGACCGGCTTTACGATGTTGCAGATGCTGAAGATCGCCGAA
This sequence comes from Acetobacteraceae bacterium, assembly GCA_035486355.1. Classification (GTDB taxonomy): domain Bacteria; phylum Pseudomonadota; class Alphaproteobacteria; order Acetobacterales; family Acetobacteraceae; genus Palsa-883. The sequence goes on along the minus strand of DATHNE010000084.1, from coordinate 8,199 downwards.
CGGTTCGATCTGGCGGCGCTCGATCCAGTGCAGCGCGTCCATGTGCTGGTGGAGGCGAAGAAACGCGCGTTCCTCGATCGCGAGCGCTTCGGTACCGATCCGCGCTTCGGTGAGGTGCCTCTGGAGCGGCTGCTGTCGGATGCCTATGCCGATGAATGTGCCGCGGCGATTGATTTGCACCGTGCCGCCGATCTGGCGCTGGCGGAGCCCGAGGCGGCGGCGGGCGATACGACGTATTTCGCGGTGGTGGACGGCGCGGGCAACGCGGTGTCCGGCATCCAGAGTATCAATTCCGCGTTCGGATCGGGTGTGACCGCGGGCGACACCGGTGTGCTGCTGAATAACCGCATGGCGTATTGGCATCTGGGGCCGGGCCACGCCAACCGGCTGCAGCCTGGCAAGCGTGTGCGCCACACGATGAACGCGCCGATGGTGTTCAAGGACGAGACACTGTGGGCGGTCGAGGGCACACCCGGGGCCGACAACCAGGTGCAGGTCAACCTGCAGGTGCTGACAGCGATGATGGATCTGGGTGCCGATCCACAATGTGCGTTGGAGTCGCCACGCTGGACCTCGAGCCAGCCCGGGCAAGGGGCGAACTGGCCGCACGACGGCGATGGGAGGCTGACGACCGAGCCCGGTTTCGGCGCGGATGTGCTGGATGGGTTGGAACGGCTCGGGCACCGGCTCAACCGCGTTGGACCACTCGAAGCGCCGTGCAGCGTGCAGGTGATCCGTGTGCTGGAGAATGGCGTGCGCATGGCGGGGTCCGACCCACGACGCGACGGCTGGGCGGGGGCGTATTGAGCGCGAACCAACCGATCGCGCTGCGCCGGCCCACGTTCGATATCTGGTCGTCGGCGTGGACACTGCTGGTACTGACTAATCTGTTCTGGGCCGGCAACATCGTGCTGGGGCGTGGGGTGGCCGGGCTGGTGCCGCCGATCGCACTCTCCTACGTGCGTTGGACCGGGGCTTTCCTGATCGGGCTGGCGTTCGCCTGGCGGCAGTTGCAACGCGACCTGCCGGTGCTGATGCGACATTGGCCGCTGATGTTGCTGCTGTCGGCGACCGGCGTCGCCAGCTACAACACTATGTCCTATATCGGCCTGACCGAGACCACCGCATTGAACGTGCTGCTGTTGCAGTCGGCGATGCCGCTGGTGATCCTGGTCTGGGCGTTCGTATTGTTCCGGGATCGACCCAGTGTGCTGCAGACCATCGGCGTCGCGGTATCGCTGCTGGGCGTCGTGACCATCGCAGGGCAAGGATCGATCGAGGTGCTGCGGCATTTGTCGATCAACCATGGCGATCTCTGGGTACTGGGAGCGATCGCGATCAATGGCAGCTATGCCGCGATGCTGCGGCTGCGACCTCGGGTGCATCCGCTGAGTTTCCTGGTCGCCGCGATGGGCATCGGCTCCTGCATGAACCTGCCGTTCTTCCTGTGGGAGGAAGTGACGGTGGCGCACATCCCCTTCGACTGGCACGCGATCGCGGCGCTGGGCTACATCGCAGTGTTTCCGTCCTTCATCGCCTATCTGTTCTTCAATCGTGGGATCGAGTTGATTGGCGCGGGGCGGGCAGGGCAGTCGATGCATCTGATGCCGGTGTTTGGCGCTGTCCTCGCTGTGCTGTTCCTCGGTGAGCAGTTCCATGTCTATCACGCCGTTGGGATTGCCCTGATTGCGAGCGGCATCGTGCTGGCCTCGCTGCGCGGCCCGCGCCGGGCCGCCGTGTCCTAGTCGGGCCCGACATACGGTGCACAATTCCTCATCAAACACTGTCAGACTGTTGATGAATGCCGGCGCACCCCCCGGCAAAGGCACCAAATTGCGCACTTGACCCGCCTGGACGCAGCATTGACGATCAATCCTCAGATGGCGTTCGCGGCACGTACGTCACGACAATAATGACCGGGTTGACCGATGCAGTGACGTGATCTTCACGCCATGGGCGGAGGTTGGCCCGCGCCACCGCGCCAGACTCAGACGGCCTGATACCGGATGACCGACATTGGTGATCCACGCGCGCCGCTGCATGATCGTAGCGCGCTCCTCAGCGGGGACGTGGTCCTGTCTACCCTGTCATCCTCACGACGCGAGGTCTGGCTCGCGGCCGCGGCCGCCGTGGGGTGTTTGCTGATCTTCGTGGCGGCTGCTCCCTTCGCGACGCTGAAATTGCCCGAGATCCCCGGCTTCATCGCCGTGTACCAATCGCTGTTGGTCACCAGCGACGTCATCACCGCGGTGTTGCTGTTTGGCCAGTTCGCCATGATGCGCGCGACGGCCCTGCTGGTGCTCGGTTCGGGTTATCTGTTCGCGGCATTGATGGCCGCAATCCACATGCTGACCTTCCCGGACCTGTTCGCGCCTGCCGGGTTGCTGGGTGCCAGCCTGCAGAGCACGGCCTGGCTCTACATGTTCTGGCATGCGGGGTTTCCGATCGCGGTGGGGTTCTACCCCCTGCTCAAGCGGCCGCCAGCCCGACCGGGCGTGGACGAAGACGCGAGGGGTGTGCCGATTATCATTGCGCTTTTGGTCGTGCTGGGACTGGTCGCCGGTCTGGCAGCGCTGGCGATTCCCTTCAGCGACGTGCTGCCCGCGATCATACAGGGCAATCGCTACACGCCGGATATGCAGGGCGTCGTCGTCTCGACCTGGGCGCTGAGCCTGCTTTTGTGCTGGTCATGTTGCTGGTGGAGACACTGTCGATCTGTGCACGCCTGATCTCGACGAATGCATTCCTGCGCGAGCTGGCCAATCGTGACGGCCTGACCGGGATTTTCAACCGGCGTGCGTTGAACGATCGGTTGGCGGCTGAGCTGTCACGCGTGCAACGGATCGATCAGCCGGTGTCGTTCGCGGCACCGCATCCCTGACTGACCCATTGAACAGCCGGAACGGGTGAAAGCGGACCTCACGATCGGTGCGAAATCCCCCTTTAAGCTTATCTCCGCCAAATCTCGGGCCACGCGGTGTAAGTCAACTAATTCACCTTCACGCCGTTGACCGCAAAGGGGCCGGGGTTCAGCGCGACACCCGAAACCTTGCCAGCCTGGTCGTCGAGGAAGGAAAGGCGCGTGCGCTCTTGGCTATCGACAGCGAACTCTGTGCGCGACAGCGGCTTGAGCGCCATGGATTGGCCCTTCTCGATCTCGAGTACAGGCCAGCTTCCGGTCGCCTGTGCGACGAGATTGCCGTCCTCGAGACGGATTGTGAGCTCGGCTCCCGGTGAGATGACCGCCCCTCGCCGGACCGTGATGGTCAGCGGCGCCGCGCTGCCGGCGCGCGTGAGCGTGAGCGTCGTCGTCGTCTCGGCCTTACCGCGCAGTCTGGCGATGATTTCAACCTGCGAGAGTGCATCGATCGAGACGCCGTCGACAGTGGTGAGGAGATCGCCCTTCATCACGCCGGCCTTCTCGGCTGGCCCGCCTGGGACAGGATCGAGGGTGACCCGGCCTTGTGCCTTCGCGAGGTTGAGACCCGTCCCGCCGAATATGCTGCGCGCCGCGGATTGCCGGTCGCTCGCGCTGAGCGAAGCGCCGAAATAATATCGCCCCACATAGGGCGATAGCGCGCTCGCGCCGAGTTCGAGCGCCCGCGGCTCGGGCTCTTTGGGCGCTGCCCCCGAGAGATCGAACGCCGCATAGGTGAGCTCGCGGATGGCGTCGAAATAGCGCTGATTGTCTTGGCGCGGGACCTGGATCATCTGCACCGCAACCAGCTGCGCCGAGGGATCGATCCAGAAATAGGTGCCCCAGGCGCCGCTCCAGGCGAAGCTGCCGACGGACCCCGGCACCCAACTTGATTCAGGATCGGTCCTTATCGCGAAGCCGAGCCCCCAGCTTGTGCCGTGCTCCGGACCCATCACGTAAATACCACTTCCGGCGAACCTCACGCTCTCCGGCAGGGAGCTCTTCGTCATCTGCGCGATGGTCGAAGGCGCCAGGATGCGGACACCGTCGAGCTCGCCGCCATTGAGCAGCATCTGGCAGAAGCGCAGATAATCCGGCGCGGTCGACACGAGGCCGCCTGCGCCCGAGATATATTTCGTCGGCTTTGTGACGTCGTAGAGCCCGCCACGGCCCTCGGGCGCCGGATCGACAAGGCGCGAGAGCCTGGCGTCCGACACATAGAAGCCGGTATCGACCATGCCGAGAGGCTTGAAGATGTGGCTCTCAAGGAACTGGTCCAGCGGTTCGCCCGACGCCACCTCGACGACGCGCCCGAGCGTGTCGAGGCTCCAATCGCTATATTCCCAGACCTCTCCGGGCTGATTGGCGAGCGGCCGCGTCGCGACAGTCGCGATGAATTCCGCGAGGCTCTGATCGCGCCTCCCCCTGATCCCGCGGTTGAAGCTTTGCACCGAGCTACCATCCTTCAAAGGATCGGCGAAACCCGCGGTCATGCGGACGAGGTCGAGCACCGTCATCGGCCGCTTTTGCGGCTCGAAGGCGAGGTCCTTCTTGCCGGAAGGATCAGTCGTCTCGACGCCGACCTCCGTGTTCTGGAACTCGGGCAAGTAGCGGCTGACGGGCGCCTCAAGATCGAGCTTGCCCTCTTCGACCAGCATCATAGCGGCGACGCTGGTGATAGGCTTCGACATCGAGGCGAGCCAGAAGATCGCATCCGGCTTCATTGGAATGGTCTTGGCGCGATCCTGGAAGCCGATCGCCTGAAGATAGGCCAGCTTACCGTTGCGCGCGATCGCGACAACGGCGCCGGGCAATGCGCCGGCATCGATCTGCGCCTGGTACCAGGGCGCAATCCGCGCGAGCCGCCTCGCGGAAAAGCCAAGACTGCCAGGGCCGCTCTCTGCCGCAACGTCAGGGGCCTTCGTTTGAGCGAAAGCGTGCGACGAGAGGACGAAGAGGAGGGGCAGCGCGAGGATGGTGCGCGCAAATCGCATGGCCATGCTTCCTTGTGCGAGGCAAGGTTGAAGGTGGCCGGCTTTAGGATAGCGCGAGGATGGCCGGCGCACAAGCCTTTGGGCCGGGATTCACTGGATAATAAGCGGCCTCTCGGCACATCGACGAGCGCGATCTTGCCGCATTTTGCTCTCTCCGTGAAGGTTGGAGCTGCAGGGACGGTGGCGCAAGCTGGGCGCCGCGGGTGCTGAGGCTTCAATCCGCAATGGGTTGAAAACCGACCAGCAGATTGTGACCATCCAACTATTTGATCGAGCTCGGTTGAGCACCGAGCCCGTCTCATCCGTACTGTCATGCCGCGGATATTCAACCGATGTGCCGCCGACATAATCCTTGCCGCTCCAACAACGTGGAGCACGACAATCATGACCGATGATCGGGAGACCTGCGTCGATCTCTATCTGGGCTCGTTCGCGCAAAGCTTTGCTGCCGCTGACTATACGCTTGGGACGATCAGGACCTACCGTCATCTCGCGCGGAGGCTGGGGCGGCTGATGGAGGCCGCCGGGATCACGCCCTCAGCATTGACCCCGGACCTCGCGGATCAACTGGCGCGAACGGTGGTAAGAGGACCGGGCAGCAAAATCCGCTTCCACAATCTCGCCCGGCGGTTCGCCGAGCATCTGATCGATATCGGCGTGGCGAAGCCGGTGCCGTTGACCGACGAGCAGATCGCGAGAGCGGCATTGTTAGCGGACTATGAAGCCTATCTCGTCAAGCAGCGGGGCTTGAGCACGCGCTCCATTTATCACGTGCTGCGCTTCGCCGACCGGTTCCTCGATCATCGCTTTGGAAACGCAATGATCGACCTGACGCGTCTGCGCCCCGCCGACACCATAGGCTTTGTTCAGCATCTGCTGGTGGGCAAGCACCCGTACCGCGACAAGACGGCCACGACCCATCTGCGGACCTTCTGCCAGTATCTGTTCGGACGCGGGGCAACGGCGACCAACCTCGCGCTGAGCATCCCCAAGGCGGCTAAGCGCTGGGACACGCGACTGCCCCGGCACCTGTCGCCCGATGGGGTCGAGGCCGTTCTCGGCTCGGTGCGTGACAACCCCCGGCACGGCGCGCGCGATTATGCGATGCTGCTGTTCATGGCGCGGCTCGGGCTGCGCGCGGCCGAGGTCATCGCGATCCGGCTTGACGATATCGACTGGCGCGCAGGCGAACTGCTGGTGCGCGGCAAGGGCAAGCTGCACGACCGGTTACCCATAACGGCCGAGGTCGGCGACGCCCTGAGCCGGTATCTTCGCGAGGAGCGCGGCGAGACGAATTGTCGAACGGTGTTCGTTACGCACCGGGCACCGCATCGTGCGTTCAAGGACGGCCAGATCGTCAACGCCATCCTCAAGGACGCTTTGGCCGCGACCGGCCAGAAGCCGGTCACGCCGTATGTCGGGTCGCACCTCCTGCGTCATAGCCTTGCGACCCGGCTGGTGAACGCCGGCGCGTCGCTCGACGAGGTAGGCGATGTGCTGCGGCACCGCTCGCGAACTTCGACCATGGTGTATGCCCGGCTCGATATCGACGGGTTGCGATCCATCGCGCTGCCCTGGCCGGCAGTGGGGGGCGTACAATGAGCATCGCCCCCCAGCTCGACCGCTATCTGAGCGTCAGACGCAGCCTTGGTTACGATCTGCGTACCGAGGAACGGCGGCTCTGCCGCTTCGCCCGGTTCGCCGATCAGGAGGGTGCGCCGCACATCGACACGGCGCTGTTCCTGCGCTGGGATGCGAGCCTGCCCGCTGTCACCACATCGACGCGAGCGGCCAGGCTCAGCGCGGTGAGGCTGTTCGCGCAATGGCTGAGCAGCTTCGATCCCGCCCACGAAGTACCGCCGCGCGGGCTGCTCCCCGATCGTTCGCAACGACCTCGCCCGCATATCTACAGCGAGGCCGAGATCACATCGATCATCGTGGCGGCCAAGGCGCTGCCGTCGATCTACGGCTTGCGCGGGCTGACCTGCTCGACACTGTTTGGGCTCATCGCGGTCAACGGCTTGCGGATCAGCGAGGCGCTTGCGCTCGACCGTGGCGACCTCGACGTCGAGAACGGCGTGCTGCGCGTCCGGCGGGGGAAGCTCGGCAAGGAACGGCTGCTTCCGCTCGACCCAACGGTGGTGGCGCAGCTCGTCGGCTATGTCGCCGAGCGCGACCGGTTGCTCGGGAGTGTCCCCGATGCGTTCTTCGTCATCTGCAAGGGAACAAGGCTGACCGACTGCAGCGCGCGGTCTAACTTCGCGCAGTCCTGCCAGCGGATTGGCTTGCGCGCGCCTCAGCATTACTGCCGGCATGGTCGGGGACCGCGCATCCACGATCTTCGCCACACCTTCGCGGCGCGAACGATGATCAACTGGTACCGGACCGGCAAGGACCCGGGGCGCGAGATGATCCGGCTGACGACCTGGCTGGGCCATGCCGACCCCGACAATACGTTCTGGTATCTGGAAGCGGTGCCCGAGCTGCTCAATCTGGCGATGGCGCGGGCAACCTCCGATGGCACGGAGGTCGCCCAATGACCGCCATCACCTTGCCCGCGCTGGTCCAACACTTCTTCACCGACAGGCTGTGCATCCAGATGGAGGTTAGCCGCCATACGGTCGCAGGCTATCGCGACACGTTCCGCCTGCTCTTGCGGTTCGCGGGCGCTCGGCACGGCAAACCGCCAGTCAAGCTCACGATCGAAGACATTGACGCCGATCTGGTGGCCGACTTCCTGGTTCATGGCGAGACCGCGCGCGGCAACAGTGCGCGCAGCCGCAACACACGGCTTGCCGCGATCCGCTCGTTCTTCCGCTACGTGGCGATGACCGATCCAACCCGGCTGCTCCACTGTCAGCGCATCCTGGCGATGCCCAACAAGCGCTACGTGAAGCGCGCGGTGACGTTCCTCGACGCCGAAGAGATCGCGGCGTTGCTGGCGGCGCCGGATCGCACGACATGGACAGGACGGCGTGATCACGCGCTGCTCCTGCTCGCCATCCAGACCGGCTTGCGGGCATCCGAGTTGGTGAACCTGCGGTGCAACGACGTGGTGCTCGGTAGCGGCGCGCATATCCGCTGCATGGGCAAGGCCGGAAGGAACGCGGCACGCCGCTCCGCCGCGACACGGCGAAGCTGCTCGCGGCATGGATCGGCGACCGTTCGGACGCCAGCAGGCCACTGTTCCCGTCGATCCGGGGCGAGCACCTGAGCCGCGATGCGCTCGAACATCTGGTGCGCAAGCACTGCCTGACAGCGTCGCGCACCTGCCCAAGTCTCGCTGCG
>DATHNE010000083.1:0-5136 GCA_035486355.1 Acetobacteraceae bacterium | reverse complement strand
GCGCTTCGCCGAGCTGTCGCAATGGATGTGGCCATCGCGTTCATTGGTCCAGCCGCGCACCGTTAGCATGGTGGGGGCATCGCGCAGGTCGAGATCGAATTTTTCGGCAATCGCCTCGCGCAGCTCCGGCCCTTCCAGCGCCTCCATCAGCGCTGCGGCGGCCGGCCCAGCCTGCAGGGAGCTGGCGGGGAAGGAGCCGCGCTTGCCCATCGGCGGCATATCGGCCAGCACCGACCGCAGCGGCGTTGGAGGCACGAAATTGCGCACGACGGCATGTGGGAATGGGTCGGTCACCACCGGCGCCGCGCGCAGCGCGGCGTAGTCGAGGCGAATAGAATATCCACGTTTGCTTGGCATGGCGCGCCGCTTAGCACGGTTTGCGCCGCAACAGCAGCGCCTCCGCGAGATCGATCGCGTCGTCCGGCCACAGCGTGTCGGGCAGTGGCCGCACCGCGCCGAGGCCGGCATCCGGCCGGCATGCCATCACTGACAAGGTCTGTTGCGCCGTGAACGCCCGCCGCCCCAGCGCGGCGCCCAGCAGTGCCAGGCCGATGCCGGGCAGGCGCGGATTGTCGGCCATCGCCTGCACCGTGGACAGATCTGCGCCGCCGATCCCGGCTGAGATTGCGGCGGCGACGGCATTCACCGTCTGACCCATCACCCCTAGCGGCACGCCGCCGAGCGGCCCGGCTTCCGGCACCGCCTTGCCGGCCACCAGGCCCCGGCCCACGGCGATCGCCTCGTCGCCGGCCGGCCCAGGCTGCCCACCCGCCATGTCGCCGATCAGCATGCCAAGTATGGCGCCCACCGCGCGGTCCAGCGCCCCGTCCTCGACGGCGCGCGGCCAGCCCAGCTTCACGCGCCAGTCGCGTCGCGGCTCGGTACTGCCGCGCCAGGTGCGTTGCGCCATCACCTGCACCACGCGCGGCGCACCGCCGAAGCAGCCCACCGCCTCGCTGTCGCCCTTTGCGTCATAGGTGACCGGCGTGCCCGCTCCATCGGTCAGCATCCCGCCGACCCCGCGCAGCAGCGCATGCCCGGCCAGGTAATCCAGCGTCGTGATGGTATTCAGCGACATGGTGCCGGCCGCATCGCCCACCGCGATCCGCGCCAGCCGATAGGCGATCGAGGGCATCGGCACGAAGCGCGCCGGCGCCACCCGCCCGCTGGCGGTCAGCGGCCGCAACCCGCTGGTATGGTTCAGCAAGACGATCTCCCCTTCCGCCAGCTCCACGTCTCTGAGGTCGTGCTGCACCGCCGCGCCGTTGCGCAGGATCGCTGGCATCCCCGCGGCCCAGGCGATCATGTCCGGCCCACGATCTGGCGAGGTCGGCGCGAACACCACCCCCAGCACCGGCACGCCCTTGTGCAATAGGCCGACCGAGACCGCGCTGCCGCGCCGTCCCTCGCCGAACGCCTTGGTTCCGTCCTGCGGGTCCACCGCCCAGACGTACTCGGCGCCAGGTGCGTCAACGACGCCGTCTTCCTCGCCGATGAACCGCCCCGGCACAAGCGCCAGCAGACGCGGGCGCAGCATCAGCTCGATCTCCTTGTCGATCGGCGCCTTGTGCTCGCCGCCGCGCGGACCCTCCGGTCGGCTGAATTCCGCCGCCAGCATATGCCCACCTTCCTCCACCGCGGCGATCACGTCCGCCAGGACGGCGCGGGGCAGATCATCCATTGTCGTTCTCTCCGTGAGTGCCCGCGCAGTCTAACCGATTCCCAGGCACCGGGCGGAAGAGCGCACCATCTTTCGGCGACCGGACACCCTGTCCGTGCCGCATTGTCTGTGCGATGCACACAACACATGTTCACGTCGGCGGCATGGCGGCGGCGCGGAAAATCAACAAATGGTGCGCTGACGCTCCAAGCAGCCCGCGAAACGCGATGTGTTATCAGTAACGCCCATTTGGGCTGCTGTGCGCCACATTGGAGTACGCTGCCATGACGTTTCTCCTTGAAGTTTCTGAACTGGCCTTGGTGCATGTCGCGCTGAGCTTGGTCGCGCTCGCGGCCGGCGTCGCCGCCGTCGCTGGCATGCTGGTGCGGCAGCGCCACGACTCCATCACGGCACTGTTCCTCATCACGACGGCGGGAACCAGCATCAGCGGGTTCCTGTTCCCCCGGACCGGTTTCACCCCGGCGCAGGGCGTCGGGATCGTGTCTCTGGTGGTGCTGCTGTTTCCGTTGCTGGGCCTGTATGTCTTCGCCATGCGCGGCTGGTGGCGGCCGCTGGGCATCGCCGGCGCGGTTGCCGCGTTCTATTTAAACGCGTTCGAGGCCATGGTGCAGGCCTTCCAGAGGATCCCCGCGCTGCGGGCCTTGGCGCCGACACAGACCGAGGCGCCGTTCCTGATTGCGCAAGCAACGCTGCTGCTGATCTTCATTGCTGTCGGTGTTGCATCTATCCGCCGCTGCCACCCGGATTGCATCGTCCAGAGCGACGCGGGCCTTGGCCTGGATAGCGATCGGCCCCTCATCGGGTGACACCGCGCCGACGCCTTCATTGAATACCCGCGCCTAACGCGTTAATCCCGCGCCCCGACATGGACACTCTCACCCCGGACGTGCCGACCGCGCGCGGCCCGTTGCCGGCTTATCGCGCGTTGATCGCGTCCGGCGAGCTGTCGCCTGACCCCGCCCAGGCGCTCGCCGCCGAGCGGTTGCAGGCGCTGTGGTCGCGCCTGCGTGGCTACGACCCGCCCCCGCGCGTGCACAACGGCAACGGCTTCTTCGCCCGCCTGCTGCGCCGGAAATCGCCGGAAGATGCCGAGGAGCCGGGCGCCAACGGCCTGTACCTCGTGGGCGAGGTCGGCCGCGGCAAATCCATGCTGATGGACCTGTTCTTCGCCGCCGCTGTCGCGCGCAAGAAGCGCATCCATTTCCACCGCTTCATGCAGGATGCCCACACCCGCATCCATGCCTGGAAGCGCGCCAATCCCGACGGCACTGATCCGATCCCGCCACTGGCCGACACCATCGCGGCCGAGGCTGCGCTGGTGTGCTTCGACGAATTCCAGGTGAACGACATCGCTGACGCGATGATCCTGGGCCGTCTGTTTGAGGCGTTGTTCGACCGTGGCGTCGTGGTGGTTGCCACCTCCAACACCCGGCCTGACGATCTGTTCAAAGGCCAGCCCGGCCGCGACGCTTTCCTGCCGTTCATCGCGCTGCTGAAGCGGAAGCTGGAGCTGCTGACGATGGATGCGGGGCGTGACTTCCGCCGCCATCGGCTGCGCGGCATGTCCATTTGGCACGTGCCCGCCGACGCCCGCGCCGAGCGCGCGCTGGACACGGCGTTCGCCGAATTGACGGCGAATGCGAAGGCGCGCAGCGCAACCCTGACCGTGATGGGCCGGAAGTTCACCGTGCCGCTGGCGGCCGAGGGCGTGGCGCGATTCGATTTCGAGACGCTGTGCGGTGCCGCGCTGGGCGCTGGCGACTACCTGGCGCTGGCGACGCACTACCACACGCTGATCCTGGACGGCATTCCGCGCCTGTCGCCGGACAATTACGACCTGGCCCGCCGTTTCATCGTGCTGATCGACACGCTGTACGATCATCGCGTAAAACTCGTCGCCTCGGCCGATGCGATGCCGGATCAGCTCTATATGCGCGGCGAGAACGCCAAGATGTTCGAGCGCACCGCCTCGCGCCTGGACGAAATGCAGAGCCAGGATTGGTTGGCGCTGCCGCACCTGACATAGGTGCGGCGGCGGTCAGTGGGCGCCGTCGGGTCGTGGCGACGTCACGGGCCCGATGTGATGGCCATAGACGTGGTCGGGAACACGCGACGGCCGGTCATGACCGACAACGGCGGTGGGTGGCAACGCCGACGCGATCGCATAGCGGAAATCCCACGGCCGGCCTGCGCCCGTTGCGGGATCGACATCGCGTGGCTCGGCTCGCGTCACGGCTCGCCCAGCACCTCGTCGTTGTGCTCGCCCAGCCGTGGTGCCGCGCGCCGTACTGCTCCTGGTGTGTCCGACAGCTTCACGGTCACACCCATGGTGCGGAACTTCCCCGTCACCGGATGCTCGGTCTGCACCACCATCTCGCGCGCCAGGATCTGCGGGTCGGTAAACACCTCGTCGAAATGCAACACCGGTCCGGCGGGAATTCCCACCGCCTCCAATGTCGAGAGCCAGTGGATCGACGGCTTGTCCTTCAGTTTCTCCTGCAACAGTGCAACCAGCGCCTTGTTGTTCTTCACTCGATCCGCCTGCACCTTGAAGCGCGGATCCTCCGCCAGCGCCGGCAGCCCGACGATCTCGCACAGGCCGAGGAAGAACCGCTGATGCGATGCGCCGATGGTGATGTAGCCGTCCGCCGTTTCGAACACCTGATACGGCGAACTGCCGCGATGCTGCTGGCCAATGCGGGGCGGACGCGTGCCGAGAGCGAAATAATGCGCGGCCTCGTACACGCATAGCGACGTCGCGGCCTCCAGCAGCGAGGTCTCCACGTGCTGCCCCAGCCCGGTCTTATGCCGCGACTCCACGGCGGCCAGGATACCGAACGCCAGGAACATCCCCGCGGCCACGTCCGAGATCGCGATCGGCAGCCGGTAGGGTGGGCCGTCCTCCGGTCCGTTCACGCTCATCAGCCCCGACATGCCCTGCGTGATCAGGTCGAAGCCACCGCGATTGCGGTACGGCCCGGTCTGTCCGAATCCCGATATCGATCCGAGGACCAGCTTCGGATTGCGCGCATGCAGCACGGGCCAGTCCAGCTTCAGCCGCTGCATCACCCCGGCGCGGAAGTTCTCCACCACCACATCCGCGTGGTCGACCAGTTCCAGGAACTTCGCCCGATCCTTCTTTAGGTCCATCGTCACCGAGCGCTTGTTCCGGTTCCAGATCATGAACGGTGCGCTCTCGCCATTCACGAACGGCGGCATGTTGCGTGCCGCGTCGCCATCCCCAGGCTGCTCGATCTTAATCACGTCGGCGCCGTGGTCGGCCAGCATCATGGCGGCATAGGGACCCGCCAGATTGCTGGTCAGATCCAGCACCACAAGTCCTTCCAACGAGCCCGCCATTCCACCCTCCTACGCGCAGCCGCGGCTTGGCGCCGCTGGGCCATTAGGGCATGCTCGGCGCGTTCACGCAAAGGACATCAAATGAACGCGCAGGA
>DATHNE010000082.1:0-9495 GCA_035486355.1 Acetobacteraceae bacterium | reverse complement strand
CCTGGTGTTCTACTGCGCGTTCGGCGAGCGATCCGCGATGGCGGTGCAGGCTGCGCAGGATGTGGGACTGACGACGGCGTGCCACATCCACGGCGGGATCGCCGCATGGAAGCAGACGAACGGGCCGCTGGGATAGCCGGCAGTACACCTCTCCCGCTCCGCGGGAGAGGTCAAGACGCGCAGCGTCGAGGGTGAGGGGCGTAACGCGCCGACCGTCCCGGCACAGCGCCGATTGACCGCGACGACCGAAGCAAAATACCGTCTGGCCCATAACGCCATAGAAGCAGCGGCGGCAGGAGGAAAGCATGACCACAGCCAGCGAAGGCCAGGAGCTAACCCGGGTCGGCCCGGGCACGCCGATGGGAGCGTTGATGCGGCAGTATTGGCTTCCCGCGGTGAAATCGTCGGAGCTTGTCGCCGGCGGCGATCCGGTGCGGCTGATGTTGCTCGGCGAGAAGTTGATTGCGTTCCGCGACACCACCGGACGCGTCGGCGTGATGGACCATCGCTGTCCGCACCGCTGCGCGTCGCTGTTCTATGGCCGCAACGAGGTCGGCGGCATGCGCTGCGTCTATCACGGCTGGAAATTTGCCGCAGACGGGCAATGCCTGGAAATGCCGAACCTGCCGCCAGAGCAAGATTTCAGCGCCAAGGTGCGCGCCAAGGCGTATCAGGTGACCGAACGGGCCGGCGTGATCTGGGTTTATATGGGCGCCCGTGACGTCGCGCCGCCGATGCCGGAGATCGAGGCGACGCTGCTGCCCGACAGCGAGCTCTCGCTGAACTTCACCCTGCGCGAATGCAATTGGTTGCAGGCGCTGGAAGGCGACATCGACACCTCGCATTTCAGTTGGCTGCATGTGGGATCGGTGCGGCCAGAACAAGTCGATCCGGATAACTGGCTGCAATACCAGGTGGTGAATCGCGCGCCCGAGTATCAGGTCGGCGATACCGACTGGGGCACGATGTATTGCGCATTCCGCCCGGCAGAGCACAGCCAGACATACTGGCGGTTCGCGCATTTCGCGTTTCCATTCTGGACGTTCATTCCGCAGGGGGCATTCGCGGATCGGGTAATCGCGCGCGCCTGGGTGCCGATGGACGACACGCATGTGATGTTCGTCGGGTTCTCCTGGAAGCAGGCGTCGCGCACCGCGGTGCTGAAGGACGGCGAGCAAATTCCGGGCTCGACTCCGGCGCCGGACTATCAGCCGAACAGCACCGACTGGTTCGGCCGTTGGAGGCCGGTGCAGAATGCTGCGAACGACTACCTCATCGATCGGGATGCGCAACGCAACGACGTGATCTACACCGGCATCACGCATATCGCGATGCAGGACCAGGCGATCACCGAAAGCATGGGCGAGATCGTCGATCACACCTGGGAACATCTTGCGCCGAGCGACCAGATGATCACCCGCACGCGGCGCCGTTTGCTGATGGCGGCACGGGAATTGCGCGACAAGGCGGTGGTGCCGCCCTGTGTCGATACGCCGGAAATCTTCCAGCGCGTGCGCAGCGGCGAGTGTGTGCTGGCCGCGGCCGACTGGCAGGCCGCGTATGAGGAGCGGCTGCACCAGGCGATCCACCCGGAGGCGTTGAAAGCCGCGGCGGAGTGAACAACCCCTCTCCGGCGCCTGCGGGAGAGGGACTCAGCACAATCAGCGGATTGTCGAGCAAAAGTGACGCGTTGTCGCCTCAACCCAGAACGAAGTCGTGGGCCTGCAGCGATGCCGGATCGATCCCCTGCAGCAGCAGTGAACTGCCGCCGCCCAGATTGAGCAGCGCACCCGCGGCCGTCGCCGACGTTGCCGCTTGCACGGCGACGTAGGACGCGAACTGCGCATTGCTCAGCTCGATCATGTCCTGCACCGGGTTGAATCCAGTGATCGCGTAGCTCCCCGCCGCGGCGTTGGTAAACACGAACTCATCCGGCGCGGCCGGCGTCGCCGTCAGTGTCTCATTGGCCGCGGTGCTGTAGATGAACCGCATCGTGCCGTCGATGATGTTCCAAGCCGTGCCGGGGCTGGCCACCACGCCGCTGGCGGTGACCGTGGTGCCGTTCAATTCCCATATCGAAACGGCGCCGCTATCGCTCTGCAACGCGATATCGGTATTGCCGTCATGGTTGAAGTCGCCCGTGCCGGCGATGTGCCAGCTCGGCCCCGGATCGGGCAGCATGATGGCTTGGCTGATAATGCTGCCGGTCATATCCCAGATGTCGACCTGGCCGTCGGTGTTCTGCCATAGGATGTCGGTATTGCCGTCGCCGAAGAAATCGCCGGTGCCTTTGATCTGCCAGGACGGGCCGGGGTTCGCAGCGAGCACATCGGCTTGCACGATATTACTGCCGTTCATGTCCCAGAGCGCGACCTGACCGTTGTCGTTCTGCCACAGGATGTCGGTATTGCCGTCGCCGTAGAAGTCGCCGGTGCCCTCGATATGCCATGAGGGTCCCGGATCTGCCGCGAGCACATCGGCTTGCACGATGTTGGTGCCGCTCATGTCCCACAGCGCGACCTGGCCGCTGTCGTTCTGCCACAAGATGTCGGTATTGCCATCGCCGTAGAAGTAGCCGGTGCCCGCGATGTGCCAGGACGGCCCCGGGTTTGCCGCGATCGGATCGCCGCCGAGCAGCGTTGTGCCCTGCACCCGCCACAACTCGACCGCGCCATTGTTGGCCTGCCACAGGATGTCGGAGGTGTCGCCTGCGAAGAATGCGCCTGTGCCCATCGCGAACCAGTCTGGTCCCGGATCGGGCCCG
Organism: Acetobacteraceae bacterium; assembly: GCA_035486355.1. GTDB lineage: Bacteria > Pseudomonadota > Alphaproteobacteria > Acetobacterales > Acetobacteraceae > Palsa-883. Next base: position 6,731 of record DATHNE010000082.1, on the reverse strand, counting down.
ATGGCACCCCAGGCCGCGATCGAGAGGCCGTTCATCTGCCACAGCACCATCTGGCCATCGGTGTTCTGAAACAGCAGATCGGAGCCGGGATCGCTCGCGAAGGTGACCGACAGGCTGCTGGTCGCCGGGGCGGAGGCGGCGGCGCCGTCATTGACCGACCAGGTGATGCTTCGGGCGGGATCTGCACCGCCGTCGGTCGGGTCACCGGCCGCGACATAGATGATGGCATCGAGCTCGGTTTGGTAGGCCGCCACGCTCGCGGGTCCGTCCAGGGTCAGCACGCCGGTCGCGGCATTGTAGCTGCTGATGATGCCAGCCTCGGCCGTGCCGACGGACAGCACATCGCCCAGGAGGAACCCAGCGCTGATGGCGATCGTGGCGCTGCTCAGGAAGCTCGTTTCCGCATCGCTGACCGTGAGGCCGGCATCGAGTGCGATCGGCGCACCCCCGGCCTGGTAACTCGCTGCGCCACCGGCGGTGACCACCGGCGGCACCGAGCCGCTGTCGTCTGCAACAACCGAGGGCGATGATGGCGAGCCATCGGGCACCAGCGTCCCCCCTTGCAGCGTGATCACGCCCGTCGTGGGAACGGGATCACCCATGGGCACGACCGCGCCGGCTGGCCCCACGACCTCGAGGGCGCTGGCGACGATTGTGCCAAGCGTCATCGTGGTGCCAGCGGTGATATCAACCGTTCCCTTCGTGACGATCGAACCGCCGTTCTCCGCGAAAACATCCGCGGCTACGATATTTACATTGCCGCCAGTGACGACCCCACCGTCCTGCAGATACGACCCAACCGACAGCGTGCCGCCGTCGAACACCAGCGTCCCCGCTTCCAGCGTGAACCCGCCGGTCACGTCGAGCGGTGCGTCCAGCACCACCGTCGCGCCAGGCGCGTCCAGCACGAGCGACTGCACTGTCTGGGCGTTCTCGACGCTGTACGTGCCGCCCTGGGTGATCGCCACGTCGGGCGTTGCCCAGACCGATTCGGTGGGCAGGTAGGTGTAGCTCAACGTCACCGTGGCACCGGCGTCGGCGAGCAATGACAGCAGCAGGTTGCCCGGGCCCTCCGCGGTCGAACTGCCGAATGTGGCGATCGGCAGGTCGATCGTGCCAAGCCCGAGGAACGCCGCCATCTCGCTGCCGGTCAGCGAGGTGGACGCCGTGCCGGTCCGGGTGAGGCCCTGGTCGATGCGGCCCGACGTCCCGCCGAAGTCGGTCGTGCCGTCATAGCCGCCAAGGTTCATGGTGTCGCTGATCTCAGCGCTCACCGGCGGAACGATCGCGACCGCTGCCGCGGTGCCGGAGGCCGGCAGCGTCAGCGTCACGTCGACGGTCTGCGTGGTCGAAACAGTGCTTGCGCTCGGGTCGAGGTTCTCGGCGGCGACACTCGCCAGGAGATCGGCCGAGACCGTCAGGTTGACCGCCTGGAGCGTGCCCAGGGACGGATCGAACTGCTGGGCGACGACGTCATTGCTCCAGCCCGCGGTACTGTCGGCGAAGTCAAAGACCTGCACCGGCGTTTGGACCGGCGTTTCGCCAGGGTTCGCAGGGTCGAGCGAGCCGACGGGCAATGCCGCGCCATTGTCCCCGGCGTAATCGGCCAGGTAGGTAAAATCGCCGTCGGTCGACACGCCTCCGGCATCGACCGCCGGCATGTAGTCATAATCGAGCGCCACTGCCGCAGTCGCAGCAGCCCCCACCGCCAGCAGCAGATTCGCCGGACCCGTCACGGACAGGCTTGTCTGGGCGCTGACCGGCAGCGCGAGCGTCCCGGTGCCAACCAACCCGGCTATTCCCGCGCTTAGCGTCGCCTGGTTGAAAGACTCGCCGGAAAGCCCGACGACGGTCCCGGAATTGCCGGCGTAGTCGGTGTCGCCGTCATAGGCGCCGAGATTGACCGACGCTGAAGCGTCCGGCCCTATCGACAGCAGGTTCGTGCCGCCAGAACCACCCAGGTCGATGGTGCCGAACAGCGACACGGCCACGCTGGCCGGGGCCGCCTCGAGATTCTCGATCGACACGTTGCCGGTGACCTGGCCGTCCAGCCAGACATTGACGCCCTGCAAGCTGCCGATCGACGGATCGAACTGCGCGAACTGCAGGTTGGTCGACCAATCCGTGGTCGTGGCGGCGATTGTCTGCTGCTGATATAGATCTGCCACGATCCGACCCTGCCCCACCCGGCGTCCGCCAGCGAGCCGCCGTGATAGGTCATTCAGGACGGAAAAGCAACAACCTGCCAGGAAATGCCAACAATCAACCCGAGCGCGCGCGTTGCCGCCAATCGGCCGTCCGTCGCGCGCCACCAAATGTGAAAATATGGAAACCATCGATCGGTGCCGCGGGATTCTCGCCGGCGACCAGCGCCTCGATCAGTTCGTTTGGATTGGCCTCGGTCAGGATGCGGGCAATCGCCGCGTGGCCATGCGCCAGCGCCCGCAGCGACGCGCCGATGCCGCAGCGCACCGCGAATTTCGCCAGGGTCGCCACGGTTGCCGGCCCCGCAAGCCCGATGCGGATCGGACAGGCGATGCCCTCGGCGCGCCGCGCGGCAAGCCACCGTTGGATCGGTTCCGGTTCGAAGCCGAACTGCGTCACCAGCGACGTTGCCAGGCCGCGTTGCCGCGCGAGTTCCAGTTTCGCCCGCAACGCGGCGTCCAACGCACCGCTATCGATCTGCGGATGGCCCTCGGGGTAACCAGCAAACGCCACCTCGGCAATGCCGTGGCGTTCGACAATGCCGGTAGCCAAGAGCGCGAGCGCATTATGAAACGGACCGACCGGTCGAGCCGTGTCGCCGCCCAACAGCAACACCCGAGCGACACCGGCATCCTCCACCACGCGCCGCAGGAAATCGCTCGCTTCGGTGAAGCCGCCAAGCTGGCGGGCGACGACATGCGGCACGGCGACGAACCCGGCGCGTTGCAGCCGCGCGCAGGCGGCCACCACGTCGGGATACGTCGCACTCGGCGGCGAATTCACGAACACCGTCGTTTCTGGCTGCAACAACTCGCGCAGCCTGGCGCCGGCGAACTCGTCGCGCGGCGACAATTCGATAGAACATGCGCCGACCAGGTCGGCGATCCGCTGCTGCTGGCGAGTGGCAGAGGCGTCCATCAGCCGGAATCCCGCTTGCGCGAAATGACATAGGATTCGTCCCAGAACCACAGCGCGCCGTGCTGTTGCAGTGCGGCCCGCGTGGCATCCAGCCACGCGCCGCTGCCGATCGCCTCCGACAGCCGCTGGTCCTCGATCTGCGCCACATAGACCGCGGCGTTCCAGGCGGCGAACAATGTGGAGGTGCCGATCGTCTCGCTGATCTCGTGCGGCAGCGTGTGCATGTCGTAGCGGAACAGCGAGCGGCCATCGGCATAGGCGCCGAAATTCAAATCCCGGCCCGCATTGCCGAGCACCGCCTTGGTCGCGCGCAACAGTGCGTGACGATCGGTGGTGAACGGGTTCTCGCCAGGCCAGATGCGCTGGATGATGTCCAGGCCTGGGTCGTTGCCGTGCGAATGGATGGCGATCAGGCGGCCGCCCGGGGCGAGCGCGCGGGCCAACGGCGCGACGACTTTCTCCGCCTTGAATTCGACCGGCGCGCTGGCGCGATAGGGCTGCGAGGCGATGACAAGATCGTAGTCGGCGTGGGTGAAGCCGCGGCGCGGGCGGACCTGATCGAGCAAGAAGCGGTGGTCTTCGCGATAGATGACCAGGACGACGGGCTTTTCGTAAACCGGATTGCCGCTGCGGCCGACGCGGGCGCGCCAATGCTCACTGAGGAAGGCGTTCGCCTCGGTGATCTGCGCTTCAAAATCATGAGCGGTGCTGCCGGTCAGCGCCAGTTCGTGCCACACCAGGCTGGTGGCAGCGGTCACCGAATTGGGTTTCAGCCACGGCGCCTCGGCATAGTAAAGGTTCGTCATCACCAGCACCGTCGCCGGATGTTCATAGAGCCGGTCTGGCATCTTCTCCAGCACGAGGCGCACGTCCTCGAGGCTGATCTCCTTGCCGACGATGTAGAACGGCATGGTGGGGAAGCGGTGGTGCATGGCACGCATGGTGCGCGACAGCACCGTGCCGTCGCCCATGCCGGCGTCGAACAGCCGCACCGCCGGCGGGCGCGGATGGATGTTCGCCAGTTCCATGCCGACGCGTTGGGCGATCACCCATTTCTCGCTGCACGTGGTGACGAACAGCAGGTATTTCTGGCGGTTGTCATAGAAGCGGAAGTTGCGTTCGCCGGTTGGCCCGGGCGCAGGCAGCGCCGGCGAAGCGGGGATCGGCGGTGACGATCCGTTCCCCGCGCGGCTGGGTGCGCGCCGGATGAACGCATGCACGCGCGCCACGGTGTCGGTGGTTACGCGGCCACCGAGACGCAGACGGCTGACCAGCTTGCCGTCGTTCACCGCGAGCCGGCCGAATGTCGACTCCGCCATGCGCGCGCGGCGGCAGTATTCGGCAATGTCGCGCAGGAGCGTTTCGCTCAATGCCGACCTCCGTGGTTTCTTCCCGCCGGAGAGTGGGACGATGTGCGGTCCGCGCGTCAACCACAATCCTGCCCACTGCGGGAGTGGGCAGGAGAGTGGGACGTGGTTCAGCCGCGTGGATGGTGCCCTCTGGTCATGGTCCGCGTAGGCGGACCATCCACGACTTTCCTTGGTGCCGGCAGCGAAGTCGTGGATGGTGCGCCTTCGCGCACCATGACGCCGAGAGGCCAGCGCGTCGCCCGCCTAATTCGTTTACTTCCCCGCGCCTCCTAAGGACGTCGGGACGCGATCAGGCCTTGCGCTTCCAGCAGCGGCAGAATCCCACCGCTCAGCATCATGTCGAGCAACATCTTCGGCACCGGCGTCACCGCCAGCGTCCGGCCGGTGCGGCGATTGGTTGCTGTCCAGTCCTCGATGGACAGTTCCGCGGTGTCGCCCTCGGCAAAGGCCTGCGCCACGCCGGGGCATTCGAAGGCGCGAAAACCGTGATTGACGGCGTTGCGAAAGAACAGCCCGTTGATCGTCTCGGCCAGCAGGAACCCCACGCCACAGTTACGTAACGAGCGCGCGGCGGGACGCGACGAGCCCATGCCGTAGTTGAAGCCGCCGATGATCACGTCGCCCTGCCGCATCTCCCGCAGGAACTCCGGCCGGTTGCTGATGAACACCGCCTTCGCCTGCTCCTCCGCGCTTTTCACCAGATAGGGCCCGGGCAGCATCAGGTCCGTGTTGATGTTGTCGCCGAACTTCCACACGCGCCCGGCCAGCATGTTGCTGTGGCTCATGCTGCATCTCCGCGGAAGAATTCGCCCGGATGGGCGATGGCACCGGCCAGCGCCGACGCCGCGACCGTGGCCGGCGAGCCCATGTAGATGCGCGCCGACGGATCGCCCATGCGGCCTTTGAAATTGCGCGTGCTGGCGGTGATACAGACCTCGTCCGGGCCGAGCGTGCCCATGTGCCCGCCCCAGCAGGCGCCGCACGTCGCTGGCGTAACGACCGCGCCAGCATCCAGCAGCGTCTCGATATAGCCCGCCTTCAGCGCGGCGCGGTAGATTGCCTGTGTGCCGGGCGTAACGATCAGCCGCGTGCCGCGCGCCACCTTGCGGCCAGCGACGACCTGCGCCGCTACCGCGAGATCGTCCAGCGTGCCGTTGGCGCACGACCCTATGAACGCCTGGTCGATCTTCTCCCCCGCAACTTCGCTGATCCTGACGGAATTGTTCACCACCGCGTCGGGCAGCGCCACCAGCGGCTCCAGGCTGCCCAGGTCGATCCCGCGGCGGTCGCGGTACACCGCATCCGGGTCGGGCAACGCCTGCTCGAAAGGCTGCTGGTTGCGTTCCCGGACATAGTCCAGCAGCGCATCGTCCGCTTCGAAGATGACGAATTCGGCGGACAACTCGGCGCCCATCGTCGCCAGTGTGCGCCGGCCGTTGATGCTGAGCGTCGACATGCCCGGCCCGCCATATTCGACGTTCTGGTTGACATGCGCGCCATAGGTGCCGGCGATGGTGAGGAAGATGTCCTTCGCGGAAATGCCGTCCGGCAGCTTGCCGGTGAAGTCGTAGCGCACCGTCTCACCGACGCGGAACCACGCCTTGCCGGTGGTGACGGCGTACAGCATGTCCGGGCCGCCGACGCCGCGCGCGGCGCAATTGAACGCGCCCGCCGCGCAGGTGTGCGAATCGCCGTTCACCAGCACGGTGCCGGGCACCGCGTAGGCTCGGTCCGCCACGACCGCGTGGCAGATGCCTTGGTCCGGCCCGACATCGTGCAGCCGCTCGATACCGAATCGCGCGGCGAAGTCACGGCCGGTGCGATGCGCCTGCGCTGCCTGGACCGTGGGGGCCGGCACCAGATGATCGTAGATGATGGCGATCTTTTTCGGGTCGTGGACCTTCAGGATTTCGCGCCAGCCTTCCGGCAGGAAGCTCATGTCCATCAGCACGGCGGTTTCCACATCGACCACGGCGACGTCGCCCGGCTTCACGACGTTGCCGCCGCTGGCGCGCGCCAGGATCTTTTCCGTCATCGTCATGCCCATGCCCGGTTCCCTCCCCTTGCCTGCCGCCCAGCATGATGCCCAAGGCCCGATACGGCAACGCGCGGTCGGATCGGATTGCGCGCGGCGGCGCTTCGGCCGATTATGGCGCGCCGCCGGTCGGGCGGCGATCCGCCTGGGTGGAGTATCAGCGATGGACGCCATGGAACTTCTGCTGTCGCGCGAGTCAGCGT
>DATHNE010000081.1:0-34719 GCA_035486355.1 Acetobacteraceae bacterium | reverse complement strand
AGCAGCGAGGCGCCCCGCATCCTGACATCTCACGAGATCAAGCAGCTCCGAGAGCCGCTCGACCAGCTGGTCTTCAGCGCACAGGAGGAGATTGATCGGCTCTACAAAGTAGTTCGCGAGGCCGGATACACGCTTCTCTTCTGTGATACGGCAGGCATCGCGGTCGAACACCGGGGTGACGAGACAGATGCGAGCCGGTTCAAGTACTGGGGAACCTGGCTCGGCGGCGTTTGGTCCGAACGATCGAAGGCACGAATGGCATCGGTACCTGCATCGCCGAAGAGCGACCTATCACCGTCCACCGAGGACAGCACTTTCGATCGCGGCATATGAATCTGAGTTGTTCCGGCGCGCCCCTGTTCGGCCCGCAAGGAGAGCTGATGGCGGTCTTGGACGTGTCTGCGATCGATCCCGCCCTGTCCGAGTCCGCACATGCCCTGACCGGCGCCCTGACCGTGATGTCGGCGCGCGCGATCGAGGAACGGTTTTTCCGCGAGCAGTTTCGCGCCGATTGGATCTTCGCGGTCGCGCTCGCGGACGGCAATCCGGGGATCCTGCTGGCGGTCGATCGCGACCAGCGCATTGTTGGCGCGAACCGTGCGGCGCGGCAGGCTTTTTCGCTGGATGATCCGGGACTGGCGGCCGGGATCAGCGTTTGGCGCCTGTTTGAACGGAACCAGGCGGCTTTCCGTCGCAAGGAGCCGACCGACCTTGCGGTGCAGTTGACGCTGACTGCCAGCGGGGTGACTTGTTTTGCATTGGTCACACCACCGGACAGCGGCATGCGGGACACGGCGAATGCCGCGCTGCATGCCCGCCCGCGGCTCGATCTGCTCGCCACACCCCGTCCACCGGAAGCCGCCACACCGGCGCGCGGTGGTGTGTCGCCTGGCGCCATGAGACGGTTGCACGAGTACGTGGAAGCGCATCTGGGCGAGCATATCGATCTGGGCGTGTTGGCTGGCATCGCCGGGCTGTCGGTGTTCCATTTCGCACGCGAATTTAAACAGTCGACCGGCGTGACACCACACCATTATCTGGTGCGCAAGCGTGTCGAACGCGCCCGGCATATGTTGGCAGGGACGGATTTCTCGCTGTCCGAAATCGCCCTTGCCGCCGGGTTCTCGGACCAGAGCCACTTGACGCGGCATTTCCGCCGAATGCTTGGCACCACGCCCGGCGAGTTCCGCTGGTCGCATCGGTGATCACGGCGCACCGCATCCCATCCCGCCGTCGCGCGACCGCTTCGCCTATGGCTTTCTGCCGCCGCGTCTGTTTGATCAGTTGATGGCACATCTTGCCCTGGACTGGCCCGCCGGTCAGGGCAAATCCACCCCGCGAGACTGAGGTCCAAGTATGCAAGACGCCTTCGCCCCATTCCGCCTGACTGGCCGCACGGCCCTGGTCACCGGCGCCCGCCGCGAGATTGGCCGCGCCATCGCCCTCGGCCTCGCCGGCGCGGGGGCCCGCCTCGCCATCCACCACGCCGGCACCCCGCGGGAGCACGCGGACGCCGCCGAGGTCGTCCAGACCATCCACGCCAGTGGCGGCGAGGCCACCGCCTTCCCCAGGGACTTCAGCCAGGACGACGCCGGCACCCAGCTTGCCGCCGCCGTCACCGCCTGGGCCCCGGTTGATATCCTGGTGCTGAATGCCTCGATCGAACTGCCGGAACCCTTCGCCGCCGTCACGCGGGACCATTTCGACCGCCAAATCGCTGTCAACCTGCGCACCACGATGGAGCTGCTGCAGGCGCTGATCCCGCCGATGGCGGCGCGGGGCTGGGGCCGCGTCGTCACCATCGGCAGCGTGCAGCAGGACAAGCCGCACCCCGCGATGCTGGTTTATGCCGGCACCAAGGCTGCCCAGCTCAACTGGACGCGCAGCCTGGCCCGCCAGTTCGGCGGCCAGGGCGTGACGGTGAACAATCTCGCCCCTGGCGCCATCCGCACCGCGCGCAACCGTGTCCAACTGGAAACCGAGGCCGCGGCGCTGATCGAGCGCATCCCTGCCGGCCGGCTTGGCACGCCGGAGGACCTGGTGGGGGCGGCGCTGCTGCTGTGCTCCGACGCCGGCAGCTACATCAACGGCGCCAACCTGTTTGTCGATGGCGGGCGCGCGGCGGTCTGAGGGTCAGGCGCTCGCCGGTCCCGTCCAAAGGAACCACAGCGCCAGCAGCGGTGTGTCCGCGGATCGCATCGCATGCAGAATGTCCGGCGGGTTGTAGACCAGGCCGCCGATCCCTGGCGCATGCCACGCGCCGTCCGCCTGCCACCATTCTCCGTCCGACAGCACGATGTAGATCTCCTCGGGCGGATGGTGATGGTCCGGATACCGCTTCTGGGGCGCCATCATGCTCACACCGATCCGCACATCCGGGCGGATCTCCAGCCCTTCATCCGGTCCCGTAATGATCGCGTTGGCATGGCCATGCGAGAACGCCTCGCCATGCGCCTCGGCGCCAGGCCGCGTCTTCCAGCACAGACGCGGGGCCATCGCGGCAAACGCGTTGGCCAGGGCACCGATCGAGCCCGGCGCACCGCGCGCTCGCGCCAACGCCACGGGCAGATGATCGCAGACCGGCAACCGTGCCGCCTCCACCGGCTCCCCCTCCGGCGACGGCTCGTTTAGCGCCGTGAACATCCGGTCCGCCGCCACGCGCACCGGCCCATCAACGACCGATCCCTGGCCGATCACCGCTTTGGCACGGGTGAGGAACGTCTGCAACGCCGGAGAACGAACTGGTATCATCGCGCGAATCCTTCTTCGGTCTGCCGTTATCGCGCGCCCGGCACCACAAGCAGCGCCGGCACCGCCTGCCGCTCGCGCAACGCTGAATGCAGCCCGGTCGCCACGATGATCGTCGCGCCAACCCAGGTCAATTGGTCCGGTAACGTGCCGAACACCAGGAACCCCGCAATCGTCGTCCACAGCAGTTGCACATACGAATACGGTGCCAGTGTCGACACCGCCGCGTGGCGCAACGCCAGGATCACTAGCCACTGCCCGGTCGACGACAATAGCCCTTGCGTCAACGACAGCAACAGTTGCATTCCAGTCGGCGGCACGAAGGTGAACGGGATCACGGCGCTCAGCACGATCAGCCCGCTGGCGGCTGACCAGAACATCGTCGTCTCCACCCGTTCCGTTGCCCCCATCCGCCGTGTCAGGATCACGCCGAGCGACCAGAACAGCGCCGAGGCCACGCGATACAGCCCCTCCGGATGGAATGTTCCGCTACCGGGCCGCAGCACGACCAGCACCCCCGCCATCCCGCCGGCCAGCGCGATCCAGCGCCGCGCATCCACCCGCTCACCCAGCAGCGGAATCGCCAGAAAGGTCACCAGGATCGGCCCGATGAAGCCGATCGTTGCCGCCTCCGTCAGCCCCACATCGCGAATGCCCAGGATGAAAAACAACGAGGACCCAACAAGGCACATGCCGCGCGCCACCTGCCGCCAGGGCATGCCCGTATGGAACGACGCGCCGTTCCGCCGCGTCGTCAGCAGCGGCGCCATCACCGCGAACACCATGTAGCGTGTCCAGGTGATCTGCACGATCGGCAGTTCTTCCGCGAGCGTCTTCGCGATGGTATCGGCCGTGCAGAAGATCACCGAGGCGGCAAGGTTCAGCCCAATGCCGTGCAGCGGGCGGTCCACATGCCCGATCATGCGTCCGTCACGCGCCGGCCACCGTCACGCCGTCAGCGTGCGACGGTCAAGCCGCTGCCTGTTGTCGCTGCACGGCACCCGTCACCCGCGCTATCATCGCTTCGGCGTTCCGGGTCAGGATCAGCTCCCGCGCCTCTTCCCCGATCCGCGCTTCCGCTAGCGCCTTGTGCGTCCAGTCCACCCCGAACGCGCTACCATCCGTGCCGCATACGACCCGATCGGCGCCGTACAGCTCCACCGCCATCTCGATCGCCCGCGCCCCGAACGAATTGCAATCCACGAACACCTTCGCCTTGCGGAACCGCGAAGACGGCAGCTCCTCCTGCGGCGTGTCGAGCAGGCTGCGATGATCCATCCGTTCGATCTCGAACGGAATATTGCCGCCCAGATTATGCACCACCACCGCCACATCCGGATACGCCGCCAGGAAATCCGTCAGGCACAGCGTCACCATCACCGACGACAGGCTCGCCTGCATGTCCAGCGTACCGTTACGCCGCCGTGCATTGTCCGTCTCACCGCCAACCTTGGGGAAGGCATCGCCCGGCTTCGGTCCATGGTGGATCAGCAGCACCGCGCGATACCGGTTCGCCACCTCCAGCAGAGGCCGTACCGCCTCGGCATCCCTCCGGGTCAGAAAGAGATTGCCCGGCAACTGCGCGCCGATCACGCCCGGCAGCCCCATCGCCCGCTCCAGCTCCGCCGCTGCGGCCGCCATATCGGTCAGCGGCAGCGCCGCGAACGCGGCAAACCGCCCCTCATGTGTTGCGCAGATCTCCGACAGCCCGTCATTCACGCGCCGGCACAGTGGCCCCGACACCTCCGGCGGCTGCGATTCCACCCAGCAGAACGACCCCAGCAGCGACAGGACGCTCAGCTCCACCCCCTGGCTGTCCATCCGCGCCAGATGCACGCCGGCGTCGTCGAACGCACTGACCAGCGGTTCCTCGCCCATCCGCGACTTCAGCACCTCCACTTCGTCCCGCTGCAGGATGCGCGGCTCCTTGCCGCGAGTGCGCAGCGCATCCGCCAGTTCCGCCGGCCGCCAGTGGGTATGCATGTCGATCATGGTTGTGTCCTCCGTCGTGGAGCGTTGACGCCCCGCGTTCGTGCTCAAACCCTATGCCAGCCGCCCGGATCGGTCGATGCCGGGCTTGAACGGTCCCGTAGCGGCCCCACATCCGCCCGTCGCCCGACTGGTGTAGGCTGGGACCATGGCCCCCAACGACCGCGACTCCCGACCCGACCCGGACGCGCTCATCGAAGCTGCCGCCCGTGAGGGCCGCGGCCGCCTGAAGGTGTTCCTCGGCGCCGCACCCGGCGTCGGCAAGACCTGGGAAATGCTGACCGCCGCGCGCCAAAGACACGCCGAGGGCATCGACGTCGTCATCGGCGTGGTGGAAACCCACGGCCGCACCCAGACCGAGTCGCAGATCGGCGATCTGCCCGTGCTGCCGCGCCACCCCGTCTCCTATCGCGGCCGCGTGCTGGAGGAATTCGATCTCGACGGCGCCCTGAAGCGCCGCCCCGCGCTGCTGCTGGTGGACGAGCTGGCACACACTAACGCGCCCGGCAGCCGGCATCACAAACGGTGGGAGGACGTGCAGGAAATCCTCGATGCCGGCATCGACATCTGGGCCACGCTGAACGTCCAGCATCTGGAAAGCCTGAATGACGCGGTCGCCAAGATCACCGGCGTCCGCGTGCGCGAGACCTTGCCCGATCGTGTACTGGACCTCGCCAATGAGATCGAGCTGATCGACCTGCCGCCGGCGGAGCTGCGCACACGGCTGACGCAGGGCCGCATCTATCGCCCCGAGGTGGCGCGCCGCGCGATGGAAGGCTTCTTCCGCGAGGGTAATCTGGCCGCCTTGCGCGAACTCGCCTTGCGTCGTGCGGCCCAGCGCGTGGATGCCGACGTCACCGGCTACATGCGCGCCCGCGCCATCGAAGGCCCATGGCCAGCCGGCGAACGCGTACTGGCGCTGATCGGCTCTGATCCGACGTCGGAAGCAGTGGTGCGCCACGCCAAGGGCATGGCCGATGCGTTGCACGCGCCCTTGATTGCCTTGACGGTCGAGCGGCCCGGCGTCGCCAGCGATGTGCGCGCGCCCATGACCATCGCCAGTCAGCTCGGTGCCGAGATCGAGATCGCGCACGGCGACGATGTGGTGGCCGCCGTGCTGGACGTCGCGCGCAAGCGCAACGTGACGCAGATCGTCATGGGCCGAGCCAACCCGCCGTTCTGGCGCCGGTTGGTCGGGCGGTCGCTGTCGCACAGCCTGTTGCGCAATGCGCCGGAATTCGCCCTGCATATCGTTCCACTTCCGGGTCATCAGGCCCCGCCGCGACCATGGCTGCGATTTCCGGAACCGTGGTACGCATGGATCGGTGCGGTGGCGTTGGTGGGGATCGCGCTGGGTGTTTGCGAGATCCTGGTGCGCTGGGTATCGCAGGAAGCGCTGGGCATGGTGTTTCTGGCGGCCGTGGTCGCCGCCTCCACCACCTGGGGCCTGCGTGTCGCGCTGGCCACCTCGGTGTTGAGCTTCCTTGTCTGGAACTTCTTCTTCATTCCACCCCTGTATGAGTTGACCATCGACGAGCCGCGCGACTTCGTGGCGATCCTGCTGTTCCTCGGCGTGGGCGGCGCGTGCGGCGCCTTGGCCAGCCGCCTGCGCAATCAGGCGCAGGCGACGCGCAGCCGCGTGGAGGGGTTGCGCCGCATCGGTGCATTCAGTCGCAGCCTGGGGGAGCCGACCACCGAACCCGAGATGCTGGAGGAGATTGCCCGCCAGGCCGCCGGCATCGCCGGAACGGCGGTGGTGATGACCGCGATGGGCGAGGACCTCAACATCCGCGCCTCCGCCCCACCGATCGACACGGTCGATGATGCCGCCTGGGCCGCCGCTCGCTGGGCCTATGGCAAGCAGGAACAGGCAGGGAAGGGGACGTCGACGCTGCCCGCGTCGGCCTGGCGCTTCCTGCCGATGCGCACGGTGCGCGGGCCGATCGGGTTGCTGGGCGTGCGGCCGGATGGCGGTGTGGACCAGCCCTTGTTGCAGGCGCTGGCGGCCCTGGCCGATCAGGCGGCAGTGGCAATGGAACGCGTGCGTTTGGCCAACGACGCCGCGCGCAGCGCCGCGCACCAAGAAACCCAGAAGCTGCGCACCGCGTTGCTGTCCTCCTTGTCGCATGACCTGCGCACGCCGCTGGCCGGCATTCGTGGCTCCGCCTCGACCTTGCGCGAAGCCTGGACCGACCTAGACGAAGCCACGCGCGACGACCTGCTGCGCAGCATCGAGGACGATGTCGGGCGGATGGCCCGCTTCCTGGCGAACATTCTCGACATGACACGGTTGGAAACCGGCGAGATCACCCCCCGCATCGTCGCCGTGGCCCTGCCGGAGGTGGTGGAAGCCGCGATCACCCGCGTGCCCGGCACGGCGCATGTCGGCGTCGACCTACCGTCCGATCTGCCGCGCGCGATCGCCGATCCGGCGCTGCTGGAGCAGGTGCTGGTAAACCTGTTGGACAACGCGGTGAAGTATTCACCTTCCGGCGGGATCATCTCGGTGTCCGGCAGGTTGGTGGGTGACCGCGTGGCCCTGTCCGTGATTGACGAGGGGATCGGCATTGCGCTGGACGACCTGCCTTACGTGTTCGACAGCTTCTATCGTGCACGCCGACAGGATCGCGTGGGACCTGGCACCGGGCTGGGCCTGGCCATCGCGCGCGGCCTGATGGAGGCGATGGGTGGCACAATCGAAGCGCAGAGCCCGCGGCCCGACGCGCCAGCGGATGGCGCGCCGGGCACTATGATCACATTGACGCTGCCAGTGGCAGCGTAAGGAGAGAAGCATGAGTCTCGGCCGCGTCCTGGTGATCGACGACGAGGCGCAGATGCACCGCTTCCTCAAGCCCGCATTGGAATCCGCGGGTTATGAGGTCGAGCGTGCGGATACCGCCGCGCAAGGGTTGCGCCTGGCCGGTGGTCGCGCGCCGGACGCGGTGCTGTTGGACCTTGGTTTGCCCGACATGGACGGGCAGGAGGTGTTGCAACGCCTGCGTGCGTTCAGCGAGGTGCCGGTGCTGGTACTGTCGGCCCGCGATCGCGAGGCGGAGAAGATCGCCGCATTGGATGGCGGTGCCGATGATTATCTGGAGAAGCCGTTCAGTGTCGGCGAGCTGCTGGCGCGCCTGCGCGCATGCCTGCGCCGGCGCCTGGCGCAGCAAGGTTCACCGCCGGTCTACAGCGTCGGGACGTTGTCGGTCGATCTGCTGAAGCACGAGGTCCGCGTGGCCGATGCACCAGTGGCGCTGAGCCGGCGCGAATTCGATCTGCTGGCGATGCTGGCGCGCAATCCGGGCCGGGTGATGACGCATCGGCAATTGCTGACCGGCGTGTGGGGGCCGGCGCATGTCGAGGATGTGCAGTATCTCCGCGTGTATATCGGCCAGTTGCGGCAGAAACTGGCTGACGCGGCGGACCTGATCATGACCGAACCCGGTATCGGCTATCGCCTGAAGGAGGGGTAGATCGCCATCACGGCCGGTCCACGCACGCCCTGCCAGCCAGGGCCGCGTCTGGTTGCTAAGCCGCCACCGTCTCCGGCTGCACCACGCCCAGCAACCGCGCCTGCAACGCCTCGTCCTCCTCCAGCACCCGCGCGCTGCCCTCGTAGGCCACCTGCCCGTTCACCAGCACATAAGCCCGATCGGTGATCGGCAGCACTGTCTCGGCATGGTGCTCCACGATCACCATCGCCACCCGCCCGCGCAGCTTCACCAGAGCGTCCATCACTTCCGTCACGATCGCCGGTGCCAACCCCTCGAACGGTTCATCCAGCAGAATGATCCGCGCGGGGATCATCAAAGCCCGGGCGATTGCCAGCATCTGCCGCTCCCCGCCCGACAGGCTTTCCGCCCGCGACCGCTGCAGGATGCGCAGCTTCGGAAACAGCTCGTACACCTCCTCCAGCGACGCTCCCCCCGGCCGCGCGGCGATCCGGAGATTCTCCACCACCGTCAGGTTCGGGAACAGCCGGCGCCCTTCCGGCACCAGTGAAATCCCCAGTCGGTTGATCTCGTACGACTTCGCATTCGTGATATCGGTCCCGTCGATCCTGATGACCCCCGCGCTCTTCCCCACCGTGCCGGTGATCGCGCGCAGCATCGTCGTCTTGCCCACGCCATTCCGGCCCAGCAACGCCACGGCCTCGCCTTCATGCACCACCAGGTCGACACCATTTAGCACGATGCTGCCGCCGTACCCCGCCCGTACCGCCTCCAGCCGTAGCAGCTCCTTGTCCGTGCCCGCCGAATCCCGTGCCGGTGGCGCAATGGTCCCGCGCGTGGTGCCGAGATAGGCGGTAATCACCTGCGGATCCGCCGCCACCTCGGCCGGCTTGCCATCCGCGATCAGCCGCCCTTGGTGCAACACGGTGATGCGATCCGACAGCGCGAGCACGCGATCGATGTCATGCTCGATCAGCAGCACCGCATGCGTGTTTGCCAGTTGCCGGATCAGCGCACCAACGACCTCGCGATCCGCCTCGGCCAACCCCGCCAGCGGCTCATCCAGCAGCAGCAACCGCGCGTCGGTCGCCAGTGAGATCGCAATCTCCAGCAGCCGCCGCGCGCCATGTGACAGGTTGGCACACGGCTCCGCGGCACGATCATCTAGCCCCACCGCCGCCAGCAGTGACCAGGTACGTTGATTGATCTCATCGATCTCGTACGCATCACGCCACAGCGCATGCCGATGCGGGCTGCGCGCCTGCACTGCGACACGCACATTCTCGAACGTCGTCAGGTTGCGGAACACGCTGAGGATTTGGAACGATCGGCTGATCCCCAGACGCATTCGCAGATGCACCGGCAAACGCGTGATATCCCTACCTTCGAAACGAATTTCCCCGGCATCGGCACGCAGCAATCCGGTCAACATATTGAAGAATGTTGTCTTCCCAGCGCCATTCGGCCCGATCAGGCTGTGCAACCGATAGGGATGCACATCCAGTGCGATGTCCTGCGCCACCACCAACGACCCGAAGCGCCGATGCAGCCCACGCACCGTCAGCACCGGCGTGTCGGGATCCAGTTTTGCCACGTCGCTGTGCCAAGGCTTGATCATCGCCGGCCGTACCGGAATGCCGCGCCGCGTCAGCGTCCATTCCTCGCGCCCAAGCAGCCGTTGCACCAGCCCGACCATGCCTTCCGGTGACGCCAACGCGAACACCATCACGATCGGCGCGAATATCAGCCACCAGCTCTCGGTGACGGTCGACAACCGGTCCTGCAACAGCGTGAACGCGATCGAACCCCACAGTGGACCAAGGAACTGATGCACCCCGCCCAGTACCGTCATCAGCAACGCGTCGCCCGCGTGCTGCCAGCTCAGATTGTCCGCGTACGCCCCGCGCAGCATGAACGACAGCAACGCGCCGGCGTAGCCGACAATGCCGCCCATGATGACAAACGCCTCGAACTTCAGCCTGAACGTACTGTAGCCCAGGCTGCTGACGCGCTGTTCGTTGTCGCGCACCGCGGCCAGCACGCGGCCGAACGGCGCGTGTGCGATGCGCCATAGCAGCCACATGCCAGTGGCGGTCGTCAGCACCGTGAAGATGTGAAAGCTTTGATCGCTGACCAGCCACGGCCGCGGCACATCCTGCATACCGTTCTCACCGCCGGTCAGGTCGGTCCACTTGAACGCGATCTCGAACGCGATCTGCGAGAACGCCAGCGTCAGCAGCGAGAAATACAAACCCCGACGCCGCAGGATGATCAGCGCGATGACGACCGCGAGGGCCAACGAGAATCCCACGGCAAAGATCAGAGCCTCGACTTCGTTGCCGAGGAAACCCTTCATCGTGATGGCAACGGCATAACTGGCGCAGCCGAAGAACACCGACGCCCCGAATGGAACGAGGCCGGTATAACCCACCAGCAGGTTTACCCCGGCACCATACAACATATAGATGGCGATCTGCGTGATCAGGCTGACCGGCGCGCCGATCGCCTGCCACAGCAGCGTCAGTGCGATCAGCACCACCAGGATGACGGTTATCGGGTGGCGCAGCACGGGCATCACTCGAACCGTTCCCACCGCTCACCCAGCAGTCCACGCGGGCGCAGCAGCAGGATCACCGCCATGAACACGTACATCACCGCATTCGCCGCCTGTGGTTCGAACTGGCTGGTCAGCGCCGTGACAATGCCGACCATCAACCCGGCGATCACCGCGCCGGCGAATGATCCTAATCCGCCGATCGTCACGACCACGAAGGCCGGCATGGTCGCGACCTCCGCCATTGACGGCGTCACCACCCAAATCGGGGCCGCCAGGACGCCCGCCACGCCAGCCAGCGCGCATCCCAGCCCGAACACCGCGGTGAGCACGCGCGGCAGGCGGATGCCTAGCAGCCCCACCATTTCCGGATCGCGCGACCCTGCGCGCAGGATACGGCCGAACGGCGTGAACTGCATGAACGCCCACAGTCCGATTAACAGCGCCACGGTCAACACGAAGACCATGACACGATATTTCGAGATCAGTACCGGCCCCCACAGGAAGATACCGGTGAACAGGGGCGGCTGATCAAACGGTTGGCCGATGCCGCCATACACCAGCCGCAGCAGCGCCTCGATCATCAACGCCAGCGCGAAGGTGATGATCAGACTGACCAGTGGCTCTTTGTCGTAGAGCTGCCGGATCAGCAATCGTTCCACAACCATACCGACCACGCCAACCAGCAGCGGCGCCAGAATCGCCGCCGGCCAGCCGAAGGTCTGCACCAGGGTCAGTGCAAAATACGCCCCCAGCGCAAAGAAATTACCATGCGCGAAGTTCACGATGCCGAGCAGGCCGAAGATGATCGACAGCCCGATGGCAATCAGCACATAGAGGCCGCCGAGCACGAGCCCGGCGGCCAACTGCGAAAGAAGCACGTCCAACATCGGGGAAACGCCCGAATAGGCGATCAGGTCATCTTGCAGCCATTGGCAACCGGATCGCCGAACACCGCGTCAAGCTCCCCGGCCGTTTTCGGCACCATGCCCTTCACGTCGAAGTAGTCCCACTTGTCGGTGACTTTCGGTTTCACCTCGACCACCAGGTTCTTCAGCAGCAACTGATGATCGCCCTTGCGCCAGGAGTAAGGATTCTCGGCGGTGCCGCCCTTCCAGCTTTCCAGCGCCTTGATGATCGCATCGGTCTCGGTGGACTTTGCCGCGTCAATTGATTCAAACAACGACTTGGCGGCCAACCATCCCATCCAGGCCTTGTCCGCCGCCGGCTTGCCGTATTTCTTCAGATAGTCAGCCGCCATCTTCTGCTCGTCCGGTGGATTGGCCGGATTCTTGTACCACCACAGCGATGTATACAGACCGGTCGCCGCTTCGGTCCCCACCGACCAGATGTCGGTATCACCGATGGCGATCTCGCAGACCGGGATCTTCCCCTTCATTCCCATCTCGTTCCACTGCTTCAGGAACGTCGACAAGTCGCCCGCCGGCACGCCGCCCAGGATCATGTCCGGCTTGGCCGCGCGGATCTTCAGAATGAAGGAGGAATAATCCGGCGTGTTCAGCGGTACGCTGTCATCGCCGACAATGGTGCCACCGGCCTTGCTCAGGATCTCCTTGAACGACTTCGCGATATCCTGTCCGAACGCATAAGCGGCGGTCAGGAAGTACCACTTCTTGCCGTAGCCCATCAAGTACGGCGCAAACATCGCCGCCTGCGTCGCCACCGGCGTATTCAGACGGAACGTATACCGATTGCAGTTCGCGCCATTCATCGCCGTGGCCGCGGCGTTGTTGCAGACGAACGGTATCTTCAACTGCGCGGCGGTGGCCTGTTCAGCCAGCGCGTTGGACGACAGCGACCCACCCAACACGGCGCAGACTTTCGCCTCCTGCACCAGCTTCTGCATGTTCTGCTGCGACCCCTGCGGGCTGGGCTCGTCGTACCATACCAGCTCCGCCGGCCGACCCATGATCGTGTTGCCGCGCTCTTCCAACGCAAGGTAGGAACCGTTTGCCAGGTATTCGGCCTGCGCAGCAATGTCGCCGGTCTTGGCCAGCAGCAACCCGATCTTGATCGGCTCGGCCGCGGCGGTATTGCCGATGAAGGGCATGCCAAGCGGCGCGGCGGCACCCAGCGCGACGGCTCCCAGCAAGGTTTGGCGGCGGGTCATGGCACGGCCATGGAGCGTGCGGATCATTGTTTCCTCCCTCGTGACGGCCCGCCCCACAGGCGACCGCGGCCAGCCGTTATGTTCGACATTCTGCGTGGTCGCAAGACGCCCGACGCAGCCTTGGGACGTGGTCGCGCCGATGGGTCCGCTCGGTCGATCCTCGCTTGTGCTGACGTGCGCCAGAACGTCGGCCGAACGGTTGCCTCCGGCCGTCCCGCCGGCGTGCTTCGGCTATTGAGGATGCACACATGACCGTCAACGACGAAGATGGCCTGCATACCAAACATCAGGTTAATTTTCGCGAGCGGCGAGGCGGCTGGCCAATTCGTTTCATCTGATCCCGCAGCACTGCGATGAACTGCGTCGCATAGCTGGAGCGCCGCGTCCTTGCGGCACGCGGCATAGGTCTGGAATGTCGTCGCCTCGGCGATGTCCAGCACCTGAAGCGTCGGCCAGTTGCCGCCAGCATGACGTACGGCCTCACGAAAAGCGAGCGTCGGTGTCAGCGCGCCACCGGTGAGACGCGCCTGACCTAGAGCATCTCCGGCCGGAACTGCGCGCGCCGGCTGATGATCTTGCCCGACACCATGAACACCCCGTCTCCCGTGTAGTGTAGCGTCGCGGGATATTTCGGCGCCGTCGCGACATGCGCCTTCACCACCTCGAAGATGAAGAAATTGTAGTGAGCGACCAGGCTGTCATCGGCGAGCTTGCATTCCAGATTGCTGTGGCATTCCCGGATCAGCGGGGCCACGACACGCTCCGCCGGATCAGCGGTCAACCCGAAGCGCGCGAACTTGTCGACCGAGGCGCCCGAGCAATTGCCGATCCCCACCACCGTATCGGTCAGGGCCGTGGTGGGCAGGTTGATCACGCATTCGCGGCTGCGCCGCACCAGTTCGAAGCTGTGATTGCTGCCGGCGATCACGCAGCCGACCAGTGACGGCACGAACGCCATCACCGTGTGCCAGCCCATGGTCATGATGTTTGTCCGGCCCTGCCAGGCCGAGGAGACCAGCACGATCGGCCCCGGCTCCAGCAGCCGCCGGATATTGGAAACTGGCAGATCGATTTTCCGATAGCGTCGGCGCATCGATGCCCCTCCACTGCATCGGCGAGGCCATGGGCCGATTAAGTCGCAAGCACGATTCTAGCACGGAGAAGGCCGAGAACCACGAAGAGTTGGGAGGCGTGGGACACACGCGGCCATGTGCGTGCGGCAGATGTGTTTGATGCGCTTCGCGCCGAGCGCTTGAATGTATCTGCCGCGGCCCCACGCTTGAAGCCTTCCCCCGCCTTCCAACCCTTCGTGGTTCTCCGCCTTCTCCGTGGTGAAACCTTGTTTGCTTTGTGCCGAGCGATGCAATGGCCCAAACGCCAACTCGCGATCCCGCAAAACGGGACCGCGGTAGCGAGTGGTTACTGGAACAGCTTCAGCGCGTTCAGCAGCGTCTCGATCACCCCCCAGGCCAGCGGGATTCCGACGAACCCCCAGGCCAGAACCAGATGCAGAGAGGTGGTACCGTTTGCGTTGTCCATGCTCGCCTCCATCAATCCGCCATGCGCATCGCGTCGGATCCGTCGGGCACCATGTGATGCCGGTCATTCACCGCGGTGATGAACAGGTTGCACAGGAACCCGACCACCAGTAGTGCAGCCATCACGTACATCGTGTGGTTGTAGGCATGCGCCTTCGCCACGCCGTGATCGACATTGTATTGACGGATGTAGTTCACCAGCACCGGCCCGAAGATCCCTGCCGCCGACCAGGCAGTCAGCAACATGCCGTGGATGGCGCCGACGTAACGGGTGCCGAACATGTCGCGCAAATAGGCCGGCACAGTGGCGAAGCCGCCGCCATACATACTGATGATGACCACGAAGCTCAGCACGAACAGACCGACACTATCGGCGCCGCCGGAATAGGGAACCGTTGCATACAGCACGAAGCCAAGCGCGAAGAAGACAAAGTAGGTGTTCTTCCGTCCGATATAGTCGGACACCGAGGCCCAGAAGAAGCGCCCGCCCATATTGAACAGGCTCATTAAACCGACGAACCCAGCCGCGGCAACGGCGGTGATATGGCCAGGGAACATCTCCTGGCTCATCGCCGAGGCCTGGCCGAGCACGCCGATGCCGGCGGTGACGTTCAGGCACAAGACCCACCAGATCAGCCAGAACTGCGGCGTCTTCAGCGCCTCATAGACGAAGACGTCGCGCGTGGTGATCAGCGTCTTGGGCTGCGCCGGAGGCACATATCCTGTGGGCATCCAGCCGGCAGGTGGCAGGCGCACGATCGCGGCGCCGACCATCATGAAACAGAAATACACTACACCCAGCACGATGAAGGTCTCGGCGACACCGGTATGCGTTTGGGTGGAAAACTGTGCCATCAGCCACACCGACAGCGGTGAGGCGATGAAGGCGCCACCACCGAACCCCATGATCGCCATACCCGTCGCCATGCCGGGCCGGTCCGGGAACCATTTGATCAGGGTGGACACCGGTGAGATGTAGCCAAGCCCCAGCCCGATGCCCCCCAGCACGCCGTAGCCGAGATATACCAGCCAGAGATTGTGCGCGTAGACCCCGGCGGCGGAGACCAGGAAGCCGCTACCGAAACAAACCCCGGCGATGAACATCGCCCGGCGCGGCCCACCTTCTTCCACCCAGCGGCCGCATATCGCGGCAGACAGGCCCAGGAACACGATCGCGATGGAGAAGATCCAACCCAGGTCGGTGAGTTTCCAATCATCCGGCGTGGACGTGGTGATGCCCAGCAGTTTGGTCATCGGCAGATTGAACACGCTGAATGCATAGGCCTGGCCGATGCACAAATGCACACATAACGCGGCCGGTGGCACCATCCACCGGCTGAAGCCCGGTCCAGCCGTAATCCGCTGTGGGCTGAACACACCTGTCGATGCGGTTGTCGCGTTCATTTGGTTCCGTCCTTCCGGTTTATCGTTACCGCATCGGCCGTTCCGGCCGATGCGTCCCGCACCGTTACGCTGACTGCGTCTCCGCCAGATGCAGGACCGCTTCCCGAACGATAGGATCAAGCTGTGGCGCTGAATCGCCGACGTGCGCAACGATAGTGTCACGCATGCGCGGATCCCAGAAGCGGCGCAGATGCGTCTCGACCGCGGCCACCGCCTTGTCGTGTGGCTGGTGGGCGAAGAACTTGCCAATCTGGTTGGCCATATAGGCGAGTTTATCAGGCGACATGCTGCACCTTGCGCAAGGCGATTCGCTCCGTCTGCGTGAATATCTCGCAGCCGTCGGCCCGTGCGACGCCGATCAGCGTGATGCCGGCGGCCTCGGCCAGCCGCACCGCCAGGGCGGTCGGCGCCGACACGGCCACAATCACCGGCGCCCGCAGCATCGCGGCCTTCTGCACCAGCTCCACCGAAACCCGGCTCGACAGCAGCAACAATCCGTTCGCCGCGTCGACGCCCTGCCGCGCCAGCGCGCCCGCCAGCTTGTCGAGTGCATTGTGCCGCCCGACATCCTCGCGCAGCGCGACCAGGCCCTGGGTGGGATGCCAGAACGCCGCGGCATGTACGGCATGGGTCTGCCGGTTCAGCGCCTGCGCCGCAGGCAACGCCGCCATCGCCGCGTCAATCATCTCGCTATCGAACACGGCGTTTGACATCACGGCAGGCAAAGCGCGCACCGCTTCTTCCAAGCTTTCGATGCCGCACAGTCCGCACCCGCTGGGCCCGGCAATGCGCCGCCGCCGTGCGTCCGTCCGCTCCGCTGCCTCGGGCGCCAGCCACATGCGTGCCTCGATGCCCCGGTCCGCCGCGACCACGGCAAGATCCTCGATCTCACCCGCACGCCGCACGATGCCTTCGGTCAGGCTGAAACCGATCGCAAAATCCTCCAGGTCGGCCGGGCTTGCCAGCATCACGGCATAGGTCGTGTGGTTGTAGGTCAAGGCGACCGGGGTCTCTTCCGGAATCGTCCGCGTGCCACGCGTCGCCCGGTCGCCCCGCAGGACGATACGCGACACATTTTGCGCGGCCGGCGGCAGCGTCATGCGCGATTGCGGGCGCTAGCCCGCTCCACATGCGTCATGACCGGATCGCTGGCACAAGCGCCCGTGGGCATGCTTGATCCGGTCATCATTTCGCCGGAACTAGCTCGATCTGGCGCGCCACGCGGCTGTGCTCGCGATAGCTGGTCTGCCAGTCGCTGGGCCCGTTGCTGGGGCTGACCTGCACCGCGGTGACCTTGTATTCCGGACAATTGGTCGCCCAGTCGGAATATTCGGTCGTGATCACGTTGGCCTGCGTGTCCGGATGATGGAATGTGGTGTAAACGACGCCCGGCGCTACCCGATCGGTGATATGTGCGTGCAGCGTCGTGGCACCCACGCGGCTGGCCAGCCGCACCAGATCGCCTTCCTTGATGCCACGCTCTTCCGCATCGTGCGGGTGGATCTCCAGCAAATCTTCCGGATGCCACGCCACGTTCGCGGTGCGCCGCGTCTGCGCACCGACATTGTATTGCGACAGGATACGCCCGGTGGTCAGCAGCAGCGGGAAGCGTGGCCCGACCTTTTCATCGGTGGCAACATATTCGGTGACAAAGAACCGTCCCTTGCCACGCACAAAGCCGTCGATGTGCATCACCGGCGTGCCGCGCGGTGCCGTCTCATTGCACGGCCACTGCACCGACCCCTCGGCTTCGAGCTTGGCGAAGGACACACCGGCAAACGTCGGCGTGGTGCGAGCAATCTCGTCCATGATCTCGGACGGGTGTGTGTAGTTCATCGGGAAGCCATACGCGTTGGAGATCGCCTGCGTCACTTCCCAGTCCGCCATGCCGGCACGCGGCGCCATCACCTTGCGCACCAGATTGATGCGTCGCTCGGCGTTGATGAACGTGCCATCCTTTTCCAGGAAGGTTGCGCCCGGCAGGAACACGTGGGCGTAGTTCGCCGTTTCGTTCAGGAACAGGTCCTGCACGACGACGCACTCCATCGCGCTCAGCCCGCTGACGATATGATGCGTATCGGGATCCGACTGCGCGATGTCCTCGCCCTGGATGTAGATGCCGAGGAACGTGCCGTCGACCGCCGCGTCCAGCATGTTGGGGATGCGCAGGCCCGGTTCCGGATCGATCGGCACACCCCATTCGCGCTCGTAGATCGAGCGCACATTGGGATCGGACACATGGCGGTAGCCCGGCAGCTCATGCGGGAAGCTGCCCATGTCGCAACTGCCCTGCACATTGTTCTGCCCACGCAGCGGATTCACCCCGACGCCAAGCTTGCCGATATTGCCGGTCGCCATCGCCAAGTTGGCGATCGCCATTACCGCGGTGGTGCCCTGGCTGTGCTCGGTGACACCGAGGCCATAGAAGATCGCGGCATTGCCACCAGTAGCGTATAGCCGCGCCGCGGTGCGGATGGTCGCCGCGGGCACGCCGGACAGCTGCTCCACTTCCTCAGGGCTGTTGCGCTTTTCGGAGACGAACGCCGCCCAGTCGGCGAATGCGTCATCCTCGCAGCGTTGGCGCACGAAGTCCTGGTCCACCAACCCCTCGGTCACGATCACATGCGCCAGTGAGGTCAGCATCGCGACATTGGTGCCGGGCCGCAGCGGCAGATGATACGATTCGCCGACATGCGGGGTGTGCAACAGGTCGATCCGGCGCGGATCGATGACGATCAGCTTCGCTCCCTCGCGCAACCGTTTGCGCATGCGCGAGGCAAAGACAGGATGCCCATCGGTCGGATTGGCGCCAATCACCATGATGACGTCGGCGTGCTCGATCGAATCGAAATCCTGCGTGCCGGCCGACGTGCCCAAAGTCTGGCTCAGACCATAGCCGGTCGGTGAGTGACACACGCGCGCGCAGGTGTCAGTGTTGTTGTTGCCGAAGCCGGCGCGCACCAGCTTCTGCATCAGATAGGTTTCCTCGTCCGTGCAGCGCGACGAGGTGATCACACCCACCGAGTTACGGCCGCGCTTTGCCTGAATACGCTTGAACTCGCTGGCGACGTGATTGATCGCCTCGTCCCAGCTCGCCTCGCGCCATGGATCGGTGATCTTCGCGCGTACCATCGGCTTCAGGATGCGTTCGCGATGCGTTGCATAGCCCCAGGCGAACCGACCTTTGACGCAGGAATGCCCGTGATTGGCCTTGCCATCCTTCCACGGCACCATGTTCACCACGATGTCGCCGCGCATCTCCGCCTTGAAGTTGCAGCCGACGCCGCAATAAGCGCAGGTGGTGATAACGGAATGTTCCGGCTGGCCAAGATCGACGATGGTCTTTTCCATCAGCGTGGCGGTCGGGCAGGCCTGCACGCAGGCGCCGCAGGACACGCATTCAGAGGATAGGAAAGGCTCATCCATCCCCGCCGCCACCTTGGATGCGAAGCCGCGTCCCTGGATGGTCAGCGCGAACGTGCCCTGCACTTCCTCGCACGCGCGCACGCAGCGCGAACACACGATGCATTTCGACGCCTCGAACTGAAAATACGGATTGGACACATCGGTCGGCGCATCGAGATGATTGGCGCCGGCATAACCGTACCGCACATCCCGCAGCCCAACCTCACCCGCCGCATCCTGCAGCTCGCAGTTCCCATTCGCCGCACAGGTCAGACAATCCAGCGGATGATCGGAAATGTACAGCTCCATCACTCCGCGACGAAGCCGCCGTACCTTCTCGGAAGCGGTATGAACCTGCATCCCCGGCGCCACCAGCGTGGTGCACGAGGCCGGCGTGCCCGGCCGTCCCTCGATCTCCACCAGGCACAGGCGGCAGGATCCGAACGCGTTCAGACTGTCCGTGGCGCAAAGCTTCGGCACCTTGATGCCAGCGTCCATCGCCGCGTGCATGATCGAGGTGCCTTCCGGCACCGTCACCTGATGCCCATCTATCGTCAGCGTCACCTGTTGCGTCGCGATGCGCTTCGGTGTGCCATAGTCGATCTCCTGGATCAGCGGCATTGTAGGCTCCTTACGCCGCGGCCCGATGCAGGGGCCGGCGGAAATCTTCTGGGAAGTGGGTCAGCGCACTCATCACCGGGTACGGAATGAAACCGCCCAGCGCGCAGAGCGAGCCGAATTTCATCGTGTGGCAAAGATCCGTCAGCAGCGCGAGGTTCTTGTCTACATTGGTGCCGGCCATGATCTTGTCGATCACTTCCTGCCCGCGCACCGATCCGATCCGGCAGGGCGTGCACTTGCCGCAAGATTCGACGGTGCAGAACTCCATCGCAAACCGCGCCTGACGCACCATGTCCACCGTGTCGTCGAACACCACGACGCCGCCATGGCCGATCAGCCCGTCCTTCGCGGCGAAACTTTCGTAATCGAAGGGTGTGTCGAACAGGGCAGGCGGGAAATACGCGCCCAACGGCCCACCGACCTGCACCGCCCGCACCGGGCGGCCGGACGCCGTTCCGCCGCCGATCTCGCTTACGATCTCGCCCAGCGTCAGGCCGAAGCCCGCCTCGAACAGCCCGCCATGGCGCACATTGCCGGCGAGCTGGATCGGCATCGTGCCGCGAGACCGACCGAAGCCCATCGCCTTATAGTGTGCCGCACCCTGCGCCAGGATCGCCGGTACGCTGGCCAGGCTGATCACGTTGTTGACCACGGTCGGCATGCCGAACAGGCCGTGATGCGCCGGCAGCGGCGGCTTGGCGCGCACCTGGCCGCGCTTGCCCTCCAGGCTTTCCAACAGCGAGGTCTCCTCGCCGCACACATAGGCACCAGCCCCGACACGCTGTTCGATGTCAAACCCATCGCCCAGCAGCCCTTCGCGCCGCGCGATCTTCAACGCCGCGTCGAACGTTGCGATCGCGTGCGGATACTCAGAACGCGTGTAGACATAGCCCTTGCCCGCGCCGGTGGCGAAACCGGCGATCGCCATGCCCTCAATCAGCGCGAACGGATCGCCTTCCATCAGCATACGGTCGGCATAGGTGCCGGAATCACCCTCGTCGGCATTACAAACGATGTACTTGCGCTCACCCGGCGCATCCGCAGTGGTCTTCCACTTGATGCCAGTCGGGAAGCCGGCGCCGCCGCGCCCGCGCAAGCCCGACTCCGTCACCTCCGCGATTGTCACCGCCGGCCCCAGTTCGCGCGCCTTCGCCAATCCAACCCCACCGCCGTGCGCGCGATAGTCCTCGATCGACAACGGATCGATCACGCCACAGCGCGCGAAGGTCACGCGGGTCTGCTTCGCCAGGAACGGTAGCTTTTCCGGCCGGCCCAGCCGCAGCGCGTGATCGCCGCCCCGCAACATCCCTGCCGCCAGCAGCGCTGGTACATCGGTGGCGCGCACCGGCCCATAGGCAACGCGGCCCCCCGCCGTCGCGACCTCGACCATCGGCTCCAGCCAGAACAGCCCGCGCGATCCCGTGCGGACAATTTGGACATCGGCATCCGCCAGCGCGGCCGCGACCGCATCGGCCCCCAGCGCCAGCGCCGCGGCATCGCGCGGAACGTAAATGCGGGTGCTCATACCGCGTCCGCCAACGCCGCATCCACGCCGGCCACATCCAGCCGGCCCAACGGTTTGCCGTCCAGCATCCCGGCCGGCCCGATGGCGCACAGGCCCAGGCAGAACACCGGCTCCAGCGTCACCGCGCCATCCGCGGTGGTGCCGTGCCAGTCGACGCCCAGGCAGTCACGGGCATAGGCGCCCAGCGCATCGCCGCCCATCGCCTGGCACGCCTCGGCGCGGCACAGCCGCAGCACGTGCCGCCCAGGCGCGTGGTCGCGGAAATCATGATAAAACGTGACGACCCCGTGCATCTCGGCGCGGGTGATGTTCAGCGCGGCGGCGATCATCGGGATGGCCTCGCGCGGCACGAAGCCGAACTCCGCCTGCAAAGCGTGCAAAATCGGCAACGCGGCGCCCTCGCGCCCGGCTTCCGCGGCAATAATCGCCGCCGCGCGCTCCCTGCTCCATGGCTCCTGGTCGGCCAACGCCCGTCTCCTACCGCATCAGCGATGTGCAAATTCGATGAGTAGGTGGGGGAAGTGGCCAGAAATGCAAGAAAGCGGCACCGTACGGTGATAGAGAAGTTCTATTGATCACCGGCATCCTGAGTGGCCCGAAATCCGCAATCAATCGGGTGGCGGCGCACCCAGCATCGCCTGGCTGAGCTGCTTGGCTTCGGTTACCAAGGCCGTGGTCAGCGGGCTCATCGGTTCGCGCTGCGGATACACCAGCCCCACCAGCGGTGCAGCCGCGATCTCCTTGATCGGGATGGCCCGGATCGGATCGGTCAGGCCCAGCGTGTCAGCCACTTGCGCCGGCATCACGCTGGACCAATCGCCGGTGCGCACATGGCTGAACAGCACCACCATGGAGTTGGACTGCAGCGTCGGCCGCGGCTCCACCCCCGCGTCGCGCAGCCGCCGATCGATGATGCGCCGGTTCTGCATGTCGGGCGTCAACAGGCACAGCGGAATACGGCCAACTTCGTCCCAGGTGACCTCGCTGCGATCGCCCAACGGACTGGCGGCGGCGGTGATCAGCCGATAGCGCTCGTGGTACAGCGGAATGGCGCGCACGCGGCCCAGCGGTTCGTTGTCCAGGTAGGTGATGCCGGCGTCGGTCTCCAGATTTTCCAGCATCGCGAGAACCTCGAGCGAATTGCGCGAGACGATGGTGAAATCCACTTCCGGGTGGTGCGCGCGGAACGGCGTGGTCAGCGCGGCGATGATCGGCAGCGCGGTGGGGATCGCGGCGATGCGCAGATGCCCCGCGAGGCCCTTTTTCAGCGCACGGATCTCCTGGCGCATGGCCCGCGCGTCGGCGACAATGCGGCGTGCCCAGTCCAGCACGCGCTGGCCTTCGGGGGTGAAACCGATGAAGCGCGATTGGCGGTTGACCAGCAAGACGCCGAGCGTTTCCTCCAATTGCTTCAGCCCGGCCGACAGCGTTGGCTGCGTCACGCCGCAGGCCTCGGCGGCGCGGCCGAAATGTTGCTCGCGGGCCAGCGCCAGCAGCATCTCCAGCTTGTCGATCATGCGAGCTTGTGGGACGTGGGTTGCAAGGTCAGGACACTCCGAGGTTCATCAGGGCCGGACCACCAGACGGTGTGGCAGCACCTGATCCGATAGGCTCTCGCCACGCGTCATGCCATGCAGAACGCGTACCACCGCGGCGCCAAACGCGGCATAGGGCACGCGCACCGAGCTTAGCCAGGGCGCGACCCAGTCATTCAGCGGGTTGTCGTCGAAGCCGAGCAGGCAGACCGCATCGGGTACGGCGATGCCGCATTCCGTCAGGCGGCGGTGTGCCCCATAGGCGATCAGGTCGCTCAGACAGAAGATGCCGCAGGGCCGCGTTGGGTATTGTGCCAGCAGGGTATCCACCGCCCGATATCCGATCGCCATGTGGTCGAGATCGGTGGCATCCGAGATCACCGCGGTCGCCGACAGCTTCCGCCCAGCGGCCGCCAGCCGGGCGCCGAAGCTGCGCAGCCGATCGGCGGTGGCCGACGATGCGGGCGAGCCCAGGATGGCCCCGGCGACGGGGATGTTCCGCTGCAGGAAGAAATCCGCCACATCACGCCCGGCGCCAGCATTATCGATGCCGATCGTGGCATGCGTTGGATCATGTGGGCTGCGCCGGTTGACGAATACCAGTGGTTCGCCCGCTGCCTGCATCGCCGCCAACTGCGGGCTGGCGACGGCGCCCAGCAGCACGATCGCGCGCGCGAACTGGGCCCGCATTTCCAGCAGGTATTCGTCCTGGATCTCCGGCCGTTCATGCGTGTCGCACAACACCATCACCAGCCCCTCGGCGCGCAACGCCGCTTCGGCCGAGGCGGCGATCGCAGCCATGATGGGATTGGCTAGATTGGCGGCCAGCAACGCGACCAGCCGCGACTGACCATGCCGCAACGCGCGGCCGACGCTGACCGGACGATAGCCCAACGCCGCCACCGCCTGATGCACCCGCACCGCGGTCGCCGCTGAGGCCTTGTTGGCGATGCCGTTGATCACGCGCGACGCCGTGGCGATCGACACGCCAGCACGCGCCGCGACGTCGGTCAGCGAGACGGGGCTCTCGATACGTGCGCGCGGTTGGGTGCGACGGTCCATCTTGCGTCCAGGTTGGTGACGTTCTAGCGTCGCAGGGTAAACGTTTACCTCAACAAACCGCAACACGGCATCGAATGGGGAGAAACATCATGTTTCGCAGGCACGCTTTGCTTGTGGCCGTGCTGTCGCTGCTGCTCGGCGGCACCGCGGCGCGCGCGCAGCAGCTGACGATCTGGCACGACCTGGGCGACAACGGCACCAAGTGGTTCGTCGCCGCCAGTGAGGAATTCGCCAAGACGCATCCCGGCGTGACAGTGCGCGCAATCAGCTACCCGACCGACCAGTGGTTCGGCCGCTGCATCGGCGCGATCAACACCAACACCGCGCCCGACTTGATCTACAACAACTATGAACGCGTGATCCGCGTCGCCGCACAGACGCACAAGATCGAGGACATGAAGCCGATACTGGCGGCGATCGCCGACAAGGCCTTCCTGTCGCCGGACGACCTGCGCGTCGCGACCTATGCAGGACACATGATCATCCTGCCGGTGCAACGCGTGCAGATGGCCTTCGGTGTACGCAAGAGCTGGCTCGACAAGGTGGGCGAGAATTTCCCGCTCACCTGGGACGACACGCTGCGCGTCGGCAAGAAGTTCCAGACGGAACATCCCGATGGCGGCACCGTGCCGGTGTTTGCCTTCGCGCTGGAAGCCGCCAACCCGCGTGACCTGATCCACATGCTGGATTTGTTCACCTTCGGCGCCGGGCTGCGCCACACGCTGATCGATGAGAACGGCAAGGTCGTCATCGACGAGCCGGAGCACGCCAAGGTGCTGACCGAGTTCATGAAGGTGTTCACCGCCTACCACATGGTGCCGCCGGACGCGGTAAACTATTCCTTCAACGAGATGTACCAGGTGATCGAGGGCGGCCGCGCCGGCATGTTTCGTGTCGGCGACTGGAACGTTGCCAAATGGGTGAAGCAGGGCCCAACCGGCGATTTCCTCGTCGGACCCTGGCCGAAATTCTTTGCCGACAAGCAGAACGCCGTGGTGATCGGCGGCATGCGCGGCGTAGCGGTGCCGGAGAATTCCCCGCACAAGGCACTGGCCGAGCAGTTCGCCGCCTTCCTGCTCGGCAGGCAGGCCCAACAGGCGTCACTGAACTTCGTCGGTGCCGCGGTGCGTAAGGACCTGGATACCAGCGCCTTGCCGGCGCAGTCGCAACAGTTTGCCAAGCCGACCTGGAACCTGATCGCCTATGATTTCCCCGAGTCGGCGCATCCCTGGTATCCGCAGCTTGAAGCCTCGTTCCACAAGAAACTATTGGCCGCGATCGCCAATCCGCCGGCGGACTGGGCCGTCTTCGTCAAGCAGACGGCGGCCGAGATGCGCGCCGAAACCAAAATCCTCGCGGCCAAGCAGGGATAACGATGACGGCCTGCGCGTACGACAGCTCTCCCGCTACGCGGGAGAGATCGCGGAGCGCAGCGACGCGGGTGAGGGTGGTGTACGCGGCAAGACCCTTCCTCGGCATCGCTTCGCTTGCCGACCTCTCCCGCACATGCGGGAGAGGTATTCGATCGTGACGGTCTTTCACGAAGTGCCAACCACCCGCCTTTGGCTGCGACGGGAAGCGGTGTTTTACCTCTTCGCCTTCCCCTTCGCTGCCCTGACCCTGTTGGTCGGCCTGTGGCCGATCGGCCTGGGCGTCGAAGTCTCGTTCGCCGATTCCGCCACGGCGTTCGCCCCGCTGCCGCAGTTCGTTGGCTGGGCGAACTATGCCGCCGTGCTGGGCGATCCTGGCTTCCTCGCTTCGCTGTGGCGCACGGTTCTGTACACCGCGCTCGCCGTGGTCGCGAATGTCGGCTTCGCGTTGGCCTATGCCCTGCTGCTCGACTCGCCGCTGCTCGGTCCGGTGCGCACGCTCGCCAAGCTGCTGGTTTTCCTGCCGGTGATAACACCCGAAGTCGCTGGCTACGTCGTCTGGCGCTGGTTGTATGACCAGAGCTTCGGCGCGGTGAACGCCGCGCTCGCACTGCTGCACCTGCCAGCCTTCGGCGGCATCGCCGCGCAATCCACCGCGATGCTGGCGGTGCTGCTGGCCGAGCTGTGGAGCCACGCCGGGTTTTATGTGGTGATCTTCCTCGCCAATCTGGCGATCGTCGATCGCGCGCTGTTAGAGGCTGCCGCAATCGACGGGGCAAACTTCATGCAGCGGTTGTA
Organism: Acetobacteraceae bacterium; assembly: GCA_035486355.1. Lineage (GTDB taxonomy): Bacteria > Pseudomonadota > Alphaproteobacteria > Acetobacterales > Acetobacteraceae > Palsa-883. The sequence goes on along the minus strand of DATHNE010000081.1, from coordinate 8,590 downwards.
CAACGTCGTGCTGCCGCAACTGCGCCCCGCGATCACCATCAACGTTGTCTACGCGCTGATCCAGTTCCTGAAGACGTTCACGGTGGTCGTGGTGATGACCAAGGGCGGCCCGAACGGACTGACGAACTTCGTCAGCTACGCCGCCTATCGGCTGTTCGACGAGGCCCGCTACGGCGAGGCTACCGCGATGGCAACCATCCTATTCGCGTTGGTGATCCTGGTGGCGCTGGGGGCGTATCTGCTGGCCGAACGGGGGCGGGAATGACGCGTCGTCGCAATCTGCCCACACGCATCCTGGCTTGGTTCGTTGCCGGGGTCATCAGCCTGCTCTTCGTGTATCCTTATCTGTGGATGCTGTCTGGCGCGTTTCGTTCGACGCACGACATCCTCGCCGCCCCGTTGCACCTATGGCCGAAAAAGATCGACCTCTCAGGCTTCGCCGCTATCGTCGATGTCGGGGGTGTTTCGCTGCTGCGCTGCCTGGTAAACTCAGTGGCCATCACCATCGCATCCACTGCGCTCGCGGTCGGTGTCGCGGCGCTGGGTGCCTACGCCATCAACCGCCGACCAAATGCGCTGGCCTTTCGGCTGCTGCGCGGCGGCTTCCTGCTGTCGATGATGTATCCCTACATGCTGCTGGTCATCCCGGTCTACCTGGTGATGTACCATCTCGACCTGCTGGGAGGTTATACCGGGATCGTTCTATTTCTTGCCCTCGGTCCCATCCAGTTCTTTCTGTTCGAGCAGTTCTTCCGCACCATCCCGCCCGCGATGATCGAGCAGGCCCAGATCGACGGCGCCGGTGAGGTTCGCATCCTGCTGAGGATCGTCCTGCCGATGGCACGCGGCGTGGTGGCAACGGTGGCCATCATCACTTTCCTGCTGAACTGGGCGCAGTGGTTTCCGGTGATGGTGATCTCGGCGTCGCCGGACACCTACACACTGCCAGTGGCGCTGTTGAATCTGAATGGCGAGCTGGGCACGAATTTTCAAGGCATCATGGCATTGGCGGTGATCACGACCATTCCGCCGGCATTGCTGTTCCTGTTTGCACAGCGCCAAGTGATGAGTGGCATGACGGAAGGGGCGGTGAAGGGGTGAACGACACGGAATTGCAGAAGCGCATCGATGCCGCGCGCGCGGCAACACTGGCTTGGCTGGACGCTATGCAGGCACCAGATGCACCGCGCGGTGTGTCGCGGATAAGTGCCGCGCATGATCCGCTGGCCTGGCCGGGCGTGTTGCTGCCCGGAACCTACAACGCGATCCTCTGCCGTCATCTGCTGGATGGGCTGGGGGATGTGCCCGTGTCGTCCTTGGTGGCCTGGCTGGAATCACACCGACGTGCGGACGGCGTGTTTGAGATGCCGGGCATGCACGACGAAGACACGTTCAAGAAGCCTGATCCGACCGAGACGCGGCGTTACATCGATTTCCACCTGACCAACTACAGCCTGGGTGCGATCGAAGCTCTGGATCGGGGCCACGCGCCGGTACTGACGTTCGTGCGATCGTTCCTCGAGCCACTGACGTTGAAGGCTTGGTTGGCGGAACGCGACCTGCGCGATCCATGGCAGGAGGGGAACAACATCGTCAACCTGGCAAGCTTTCTTCTAATGCTGAAGCGGTTCGTCCCAACCGGCGTGGGCGTCGTGAATCGTGCGATAGAGATCCTGTTCGCCTGGCACGAGCGTTTGCAGGAACCCGCCACCGGGTTCTGGGGTGTCGGCCAATCGTCTGATCCGCGCGCCACGCTGCATGCGATGGCCGGGTCGATGCACAATTTCCATCTCTGGTACGTGACGGGACGGAAGCTGCCGTATCAGGACAAGGCCGTCGACTATGCGCTCGCGCAACCGACTTGTATCGACAGCGCCTGCATTGACGTCGATCTTGTCGATCTTCTCGTGCATGCGCACATGTTGATCGATCACCGCCGCACCGAGACGACCGCCTGGCTTCGCGCCAAGCTTATCGCCTTGCTGGATTTCCAAAGTCCCGATGGCGGCTTCGCCGATGAACTCACCGGCATTCGTCGCCAGGACGGTTGGGTGCGCGGTTACGACGAACCGCAAGGCGTCGCCAACACGTTCGGCACCTGGTTCCGCTGGATCGCTATTGCCATGATCGCCGATCTGCTCTGGCCCGGATGGCGCGATTGGAGCTTCCGCCGCATGCTTGGAATTGGCTACCGACTGGAGCGCGTCGCATGACCGAGGCGCTCGATCCCTTCGCGCATCTGCATGATGAGTCGTATGCGGATGGCTATGAACATCCACTGGCGGATCATCGTGGCGCGATGGCGACGGGGGGCCGCACGCGGATCTCACTGAACGGCGCCTGGCACTTCACTCGCGACCTGTTCGACGAAGGGTTACGCCAGAAACTGTTCGCCGATCCGCCGTCTCCTCCCTCGGCGTGGACGAAGCCCCGCGACTTCGACGAATGGGCGGCCGAGGAAATCCCAGTCCCGGGCTGCTGGAATCTCGTTCGTCCTGAGTGGCACATGTTCGAGGGGGCCGGCTGGTACGCCCGCACCTTCGAATGGCACGGCGAGACCCCACGCCTGTTTCTGCGCGTCGGTGCGGCGAATTACGCGGCGCGTGTCTTCCTCAACGGTCGTTTCCTGACTCTGCATCTCGGTGGTTCGACACCATTTTTCGTTGAGTTGACGGCGCATGTGCGTGTGGGCGAGAACCATCTGCTGATCCAGGTGGAAAATCGTCGCCGATCCGACCGGGTGCCAATGAACCATTTCGATTGGTTCAACTACGGCGGCCTCTACCGGGAGGTCGATCTGCTCCCGTTGCCCGCGGCTTTTATCCGCGCGGCATCCTTTACCTGGCGCGATGACGCTATTGCGGTGGAAGTCGGCTTGTCGGATTCCATCAGCACCACGGCGCGGGTGGCGATTCCGGCGCTAGGCGTTGCGCAGGACATCGCAATCCGCGATGGGATCGGGCAAGCCACGATCCGCGTTTTACCGGAACTGTGGTCGCCCGAGATGCCTGTTCTGTATGATATCGAACTGACATGCGGCGGCGATCGCATCACCGATCGCGTCGGGTTCCGCGACATCACCGTGCGCGGCACGGAAATCCTGCTCAATGGCGCACCGCTCTACCTGCGTGGGATCTGTGTGCACGAGGACGATCTGGAATTAGGAAAATCCACCTCGGAAGCGGACCTCCGCCGCCGCGTGGCGCACGCGAAGGACCTCGGCTGCAACCTGCTGCGCCTCGCACATTATCCGCATCACGAACGCATGGCCGAGATCGCCGACGAGGTCGGCTTGCTGCTGTGGGAAGAAATCCCCGTCTACTGGGCGATCGACTTCGCCAATCCCGCCACATATGCCGACGCCGAAAACCAATTGCTGGAACTGATCGCTCGCGACGGCAATCGGGCCTCGGTAATCATCTGGGGCATTGGCAACGAGAACGCCGACACCAACGCGCGCTTCTTCTTCATGTCGCGCCTCGCCGAGGCCGCGCGCCGCGCCGACCCCACCCGCCTGATCAGCGCCGCCTGCCTGATCAACCGCCTGACCTTCCGTATCGAGGACCGTCTCGCCGACTGTCTCGATATTGTCGGCCTGAACGAATATTTCGGCTGGTACGAACCCGATATGTCGTTGCTGGAACGGTTACTGACCAACTCATTCCCCGGCAAACCGGTGGTGATCAGCGAGACCGGCGGCGACGCGCTAGCGGGCCATCATGGCCCCGACACCGAACTGTTCACCGAGGAAAAGCAGGAAGCCATCCACCGCGAGCAGCTCGAAATCCTCGATCGCGTGCCGTACGTGCGCGGCTATATTCCCTGGCTGCTCTATGACTACCGCAGCGAACGCCGACAGACCCGTTTCCAGCGCGGCTTCAATCGCAAGGGCCTGATAGCGGACGACAAGGCCACAAAAAAACGTGCCTTCACTTTCATGGCAGATCGCTACGCGACCCGCAGCGCATCTCGGTAGGGCAGGAGACAACGAACTTGGCCCAGCGGCATTTCGCCGCACCAAGGCATCACGGCAAAATCGCTAGCCGCGCAGCGCGGCCAGCTGACTCTCCACCACGACCCGCTCGTGCCCATCGACGTTGTGCTTGACGCGATATTGCAGATCGCGCGTCTCGCTCGGTAGCTGCCGCTGGATCTTGTATTGGCCGCGTGGGACCCTGCCATCCTGCGTGCCCGGCCGAAATTCCACGTTCTGACCAACGGCGAATTTGTGGTGCGTCATGCCTCTCTCCATCGCGGCCGATGCCGCCTGAACGGCGGCACCGGCCTCGAGGGTTATTCCGCCTTCAGGTTGGTGGCCGACATCTTGCCCTGCTGGCCACGCTCAAGGTCGAAGCTGACCTTCTGGCCCTCATTCAGGCCACCAAGCCCGGCGCGCTCGACCGCCGAGATATGGACGAACACGTCCTTCGAGCCATCATCCGGTTGGATGAAGCCATACCCCTTCTGGGAATTGAACCACTTAACGGTGCCCTGCGACATCGTGTTTCTCCTGTACGTCCCGGCGGCCCGCACGATGCAGGCCGGATTACTTTTCTCAGAGTAGGGCGCACCGAACGCGACGAAGCCGCAAAAAAGGCACACGAAACAAAGAACGAAAAGCGCCGTCAGCGCGATATGGGCGCTTTCGGTCAAAATAGCCAGGGGAATCTTTTCGGCCCTCGGCGGGCCCCAACGGCGCCCGCGTTGGCGGCGACGCGACGCCAGCGGTATGCTGGGCCATGCACGTTGCCACCAGTCCTGAGTTCAAGCGCAACGCATCGCGCGCACTGGCCGATGCCTCGCTGCAGAAGGCCCTCGCCAATTCACGCCCGCAATTCATGGCCCGCCGCGGCCGCGCCGTTGCCGCGCTGCCGGAGTTCGAAGCGCTGCGTGACGCCGCGCGCGACATCAAGAACCATACCCTCGCCAACCTTGATTTCTATCTGGAAGCCTGGGAATCGAAGGTCACTGCCGCCGGCGGCAAGGTGCACTGGTGTCCCACCGCCGAAGACGCCCGTGCCGCCGTGCTGCGCATCTGCCAGGCTGCCGACGCGCGCACTGTCACCAAGGGCAAGTCGATGATCGGCGAGGAGATCGCCATTAACGACCACCTGGAACGCCACGGCATCACCCCGGTGGAAACCGATCTCGGCGAATACATCATCCAGCTCCGGCACGAACTGCCAAGTCACATCATTGCGCCAGCGTTCCACCTGAACCGGGAAGACTGGGAAGATCAGTTCCGCAAATCCCACACCGACCTGCCGGCCGATCGGGTGTTCCACGAGCGCCGCGACATCCTGACCGAAGCCCGCGCCAAGCTGCGGGAACGCTTTCTGGCCGCCGATGTCGGTATCACCGGCGCCAACTTCCTAATAGCCGAGACGGGAAGTTCTGTTATCGTGACGAATGAGGGCAACGGCGACCTCACCCAGACCCTGCCGCGCGTGCACATCGTGCTGGCCAGCATCGAGAAGATGGTGCCGACGCTGGAGGATTGCTGCTCGCTGTTGCGGGTGCTGGCCCGCTCCGCGACCGGACAGGAATTCTCAGTCTACACCACCTTCTCCACCGGCGCGCGGCGATCAGGCGATCTGGACGGGCCGGGGGCATACCACGTCGTGGTGCTGGACAACGGCCGGTCCGCCATGCTGGGCAGCGAGTTCCAGGAAATGCTGCGCTGCATCCGTTGCGCCGCTTGCATGAACCATTGCCCGGTGTATGGCGCGGTCGGCGGCCACGCCTATGGCTGGGTCTATCCCGGTCCGATGGGCAGCGTGCTGACGCCGGCATTGATTGGCGTGGACCAGGCGGGCGTGCTGCCCAATGCCTCCACCTTCTGCGGCAAATGCGAAAGCGTGTGCCCGGTGAAGATCCCGTTGCCCAGCCTGATGCGCCATTGGCGTGAACGGGAATTCGAACGGCATTTGACGCCCGCTGCCGCGCGGTGGGGTTTGGGCGTCTGGGGGTTCGTCGCACGCCGCCCGGCGTTGTACCGGCTGATGACGCGCGCCGCCGCCTTTACGCTGGGCTGGCTGGGCCGCAAGCGCGGTCGCTTCACCTCATTGCCATTGGCGAGCGGCTGGACCGCCGGGCGCGACCTGCCGGCGCCCGAGGGTGACACCTTCTTCGCCCGCTATGCCAAGGCGCAGCGGCGGGCGCAGGCATGAGCGGGCGCGAAACGGTCCTCAACGCCATCCGTCGCGGGCTGCGCCGCGGCCCGCTGCCGGCGGACCAGGCTATGCTGCTGCGCGCGCGGCTGGAGGCGCATCCGCGGCAGTTGATCCCCGCGCGTAGCCGCGTGCCGCATGCCGACCAGATCGCCTTATTCATAGCCAATGTGGAACGGGAATTCGGCACCGTCGCGCGCGTGCCGGGCGATGCCACGGTACCGGAGGCAGTCGCTACTTATCTTGCCGCGCAGAACCTGCCCAGCGAAATCGCCATCGCACCGCATCCAGAGCTGCAGGCGATGCCGTGGGCGGAACGACCGCTGCTGCGCCTGCGTGAAGGCCGGGCGCAAGCCTCGGATGCTGTCAGCGTCACGCATGCGTTCGCCGCCATCGCCGAGACCGGGACGCTGATGTTGCCCTCCGCGCCGGAACGGCCGACCACGCTGAACCTGCTTCCGGACACCACGATCGTCGTGCTGAAAACAGACCGCGTGGTCGGCGCATATGAGGAAGCCTGGGACCTGTTGCGGACCGAGCGCGATGGCATGCCGCGCAATGTGATGCTGGTGACCGGCCCGTCCCGCTCAGCCGACATCGAGCAGGCGCTGGAACTTGGGGCTCACGGCCCGCGTCGGCTGCATGTGGTGCTGGTCGAAGATGCGGCGCCGTAACACCGGCCGTTTACACTTGCCCCGCACGCACCGTTTCTTTACCCGTTGGTGATGTCAAAAAGCCCCTATCACTTCCCCGTCGCTGACCACAAGCTGAAAGCCGCTTCCGACCGCCTGAAGGTCCGTGAGGCGATCAGCCCGTTCGGCATCGCGTTACGCTATCAGGAACGTGCCCCCGACCCCGGCGGCACGCCGCCCAGCGACCACTGGTGCGAAACCGGCCACTCGATCTTCGTGCTGTCCGGCCGGATCCGCTATCGGTTCGACGACCATGTGGTCGAAGCTGGCCCGGGCGACATGCTGCACATCCCCGCCGGCCCGGCGCACCGCCACCAGCCCAGTGTGGTCGGTGACGAGGTCGTCCGCTACGTGCTGACCGAATTCGCCTAACCCGCGACCGTCTCAACGCGTCTTCAAGTCCTGTCTGCGCATCCTGGAATGCGATGGTATTCCGCGACCGTGTTCGCGCGGCTGCTGCACCGACTGACGCATCCGATGGCGCACGAACCCGCCGTGCCCTCGCCGGCCGAGGTGGGCCTGCCGGCGGTCGCGCCCGCTCACCCCGTGCACACCGCCGAGGCCCCCACTCACAGGCGCAGGACACCGGACCGCATCGGCGTAACTGAGGCGCTGTGGGGGAAGGCTGCGGCGTTCTGGACGGCGAGGAAGAGACACCACGCCTTGCCAAGCCGCTGGCGCTGTCCAACGCCTCTAGCCTGCTGCTGATCGGCGCCGGCAGCCCGGCCTGCAGTGTGGCTACCACCGTCGATGCCTGGGTGAGCGGGTTCGCGGCGGGCCCTACCCTGGCCCGCTGGCGACCGAGTGGTCTGGCCAAGCGCGTCGAGATCAAGACCTGGGACCCGCATAAGCCGAGCTGCTCCCGGTGTTCTTGTCATCATGCGATGACGTTGGACGCCCTGCGCGATGCGCAGATCGGTGCGGTTTTGGTGGCGATCTTTTGCGCCCTGTCTCCGGGCGGCCAGCTGGTGATGGTTGATCTGGTGGCGGACATGCCATTGACCCCGGACGATCCAGCGGTGGCGGCATGGTGCGCGCTGGACGATCGGTCCTCCACGGTCCCCAGCGAGCGATCACCGGCGCGCTGGGCCGCCTGGGGTTCGACGTCCGCGTGGCCGAGGACATGTCGCTGCGTCACCTGCAGCAGGCCCTGCCTGGGTGGCATCGATTGCTGCGCGTGATGCAGGCGAACCAGCCCGGCCCGCGGTAGCCAGCGAGATTGTGCAGGCGGCGGAACTGCGGTTGCGCTGACTGAGCCTGATGCGCGCGCATGGGATCCGGCTGGTGCGTTGGCATGCGATACGGCGCTCGGCCACAGTGTGATGGGCGGTTTCGCATTACCGCGATATTTCCAGGATTCACGCGCCGGCTGTGACCCTCGTCACCCGTGCCGCGGCGTCCGATTTGGCATCGTCATGGTCACGCGCGGTTTCCATGCGGTCGTTGCGCGGCAGGATCGGTACCGTGGTCCAACGCATAGCCACCTGCCGGCCAATAGCTCGCGGCAACCACGGCAGCCACAACGGGCGTTCGCCACTCACAAAAGGACCCGCATCATGTTCCTGAACCCCAACCGCCGGCCCGACGGCACGATGCCGCCGGCGCAACCCGCGCCGCCGCCGCTCAATCCGGAAATCGCCGCTTATTTCCAGGCGCGGCAGGCCCGCATCAAGCCGGTCCATACCACCCAGACCGCGTCCGGCCAGACGCTCGATTGGGTGCCGGTTG
>DATHNE010000080.1:0-11191 GCA_035486355.1 Acetobacteraceae bacterium | reverse complement strand
ATTCCGTGGTTGCGTCCGCAAAGCCCGTGCGGCTCGCATCTGCCGCCCCGGCGCTCGCTTCGCCGCTACTCCGCTGCCATCTGCAATTCCGTCGCCGCGGCGCGCAGCCACACCGCCGTGTCATGAAATACCGCGCCGCCCATCGGCGGGCCGGGCTCGTCGCTGGTCAGCGCGTTGATGCCGATGCCGCCTTCGAACGCGTCGCTCGGCCAGATGCTTTCCGCCACCAGCACGCCGGGCTGCATGCCCGCCACGACGCGCGCATGCAGCACCACCTCGCCACGCGCATTGCCGAGCACCACCTTGTCGCCGTCCACAATCCCCAGCCGCGCTGCGTCGTCCGCATGCAGCATCACCGTCGGCCGGCCCTCGCGCTTCCGCCCTGACGGCATCTCGGTGAAAGTGGTGTTGAGGTAGCTGCGCGCCGGCGACGTCATCAGGCGGAACGGCCGGTCCGGCCCGGTCTCGTCGATCGTCGTCATATGGTCGGGCAGCGGTGGCATCACGCCCCGCTTATCGCCCATCGCCTTCCAATCGGGAGCAAACGCAAACCGCCCGCCGGCGCGCGGGAACCCATCGAGGAAATGCGCCGTCTCGAATGGCAGCGCAGCGTCGATCCAGCGCTCGCGCAGCACGGTCTCGGCGTCCGGCCAGCCCGACGCGCGCAACGTGGCATCGATGAGCTGCATCGCGGTCATGTCGAAGCCGCGATGTTTCGCGCCCAGCCGCATCGCCAGCCCTTGCACCACCTCGTGGTTGGGGCGGCACTCGCCCGGAGGCTCGATCAGCTTCGGGCCGATTTGGAGGTGGGTGTGACCGCCGGCCTGGTACAGGTCGTCGTGTTCCATGAACATCGTTGCCGGCAGCACCACGTCGGCCCAGCGAGCCGTCTCTGTCATGAACTGTTCGTGCACGCAGACGAACAAATCGTCACGCGAGAACCCGCGGCGCACGCGGTTGCTGTCCGGGCACACCGTCAGCGGATTCTGGTTCTGGATCAGCAGGGCGTGCACCGGCGGCCCATCCCCCAGCTCCGTCCGGTCCCCCGTCAGCACGCTGCCGATCCTGCTCATGTCGAGTTGGCGGATCGAGGTGTCGCGTGCGTCCAGCCCTTCGATCAGCGTCTTGTCGATGTGGTACATGCCGCGGTTCGACCACAGCGCACCGCCGCCCTCGTATTGCCAGGCGCCGGTGACGGTGGGTAGGCAGGTCACCGCGTGCATGTTCGCCGCGCCGTTGCGGCTGCGCGCGAAGCCATAGCCGCAGCGGATGTAGCTGCGCTGCGTGCGGCCATACAGCGCGGCGAAATCCTCGATCAGTTGCGCCGGCAGGCCGGTGATCGCCGCCGCCCACGCCGGGCCGCGCGTGCGCACATGCGCCTCCAACGCGCCGGCATCATCGGCGTAGCGCGTCATGTAGGCGCGGTCCGCGTACCCGTCGCGGAAGGCGACGTGCATCACGGCGCAGGCCAGCGCGCCGTCGGTGCCGGGGCGCGGCGCCAGGTGCAGGTCCGCCGCCGCCGCGCTCGGCGAGCGATACGGGTCGACCACCACCAGCTTCGCCCCACGCTCCTTTCGCGCGCGCGTGATGTGCGTCATCACGTTGACCTGCGTGGAGACGGGATTGCCGCCCCACACCACGATCAGGTCGGATTTCGCCATCTCGCGCGGATCGACGCCGCGGCTCTGGCCAATGCCGGCCTGCCAGCCGGCCTCCGGCAGCGACGTGCATATTGTGAGGTTCTGCCGCGAGTAGCGCATCACGTGGCGCAGCCGGTTGATGCCGTCGCGCTGCACCAGGCCCATCGTGCCGGCATAGTAGAACGGCCAGACCGCAGCGTTGCCATGCTTCGCGGCAACGTCGGCGAAGGCACCGGCGACGCGGTCCAACGCTTCGTCCCACGTGATGCGGCGGAATTCTCCGCTCCCCTTCGGGCCGGTGCGGAGCAGCGGGTGGGTGAGGCGGTCTGGGTGGTGGATGCGTTCGGCGTAGCGCGAGACTTTGTTGCAGATCACGCCGGCGGTATAGCTGTTGCCGGCCGCGCCATGCACCGCGCCGATGCGGGTGCCGTCCAACACCTCCACTTCCAAAGCGCAGGTTGACGGGCAGTCGTGCGGGCAGACGGAATTACGGATCGATTGCATGGCGCGACCGTAGCGAGCAGTACGCGACGCTGCAATGCGATCGCGCGGCAGAGGCGTGACCGGGCACCGAGGCGGCAAGCTACGGGATGGCAAACGCCTCCGCCCGCATCGTCATGCCACCCGGTCCCCAGAGCAGCGCGCGAATCGTGTTGATGGCATATCGCGCTCGGTCGTGGGGCAGCGGGAGTAGCGCCCCCAGCGTTTCCAGCGGCACCCAGCGCATCAGAAGCTCGGACAGCAGCTCCGGATCCTGTGCCATGAGTTCCGTGAACGGAGGGAAGCGAAGCCGGGCAAGTCGCTCGATTGCCGGTGCCATGTCCGGTTCGGAGCGAACGGCGTCCACCAGCGATTGGTAGACCGGTCCGAGCAATCGGCGTGCGGTGGCGGGGTCGATCGCCAGTTGCAGGTCAAGCATCGGCCGGTCGGCCACTTGCTGGCCAAAGCCCATCTCCCGGAAGCCGACCTGCGCCGCCTCGACCCTGCTTCCGTCGACCTCGATGTTCAAAGTGCTTCTCCCTTCCCTGTTGGCGGGGGTGGCTTCTTGTCATCTCCCGATGGCGGGGCGTCCTTCTTGTCACCCCCCGACTTATCCTCACTTGACGAGGAGGTGTCACCGACCAGATCGCGCATGACGATCGTATTCGGGCTTTCGACGATCCTACCGTCGGGGTGGCAGGTGATCGAGCCGGATGGCGACGTGATCCGCTCGGTTGTGTGCTTCGGGTCGGTGCTCGGCCGGAGGGCCCTGGTGTGGAAAAATTCCTCCGGGCTGGCCATTGTTCCGCCGCCGCCAGGCAGAGGGCGGTTCGGTGCAATGAGGAACGACTCCAGTTTCAGGTAGCCGTCGGGATTGGTGCCGTCGGGTTTCTGGAACTTGGCGAGCACACCGCCGATCTGGCCCTTATCCAGTCCCGAGTACCCGAGGTCGATGTCGCTGTCGGCGGTGTAGCATGGCGCTCCGGAAAAGTATGACCGGACCCTGCTGCCGCCAAGCACCACCGTCGAGCCGCGCGCAAAGGCATAGGTGAAGATCAGGAACATCTGCTTTCGGCTGACGCCCGGAACGCGGGCGACATGAGCCGACGCCTTGAGGGCGGCGATCAGTACGCCTGTGGCTTTCGGGGCCGAAAGCTTGTCGTGGGCCATGGCGCAGGCGGCCACGTAGGTCGGCGTGTCGTTGAACTGCGTCGCCAATGTCGCCAATTCCTGGTCTGGCGAGGGTGCAGTGGCTGTGCTCAATGAGCTCGATGAACTCGATGATCCGCCGGAGCCCAACTTACTCGAGAGTTCGGGGGCCGTGGCCGTCGGTGGCTTTGCTTTGGCCCGCTTCGCTGCCTCACGTTCGGCCAGGACCTTCGCATTATAATCTTTGCACCCCTCCTTCGTGCACAGGCCCTTGTTCGTCTTCCATGCCTCGAAACAGGTGGCACACACCGATATCGGACCGCCTGACTGGCAGTTATCGCATCGGTATTCCTTTGGCTTCTCGAGCAGCGGCTTGCCGCAGACCCCGCAATTGCCCGGAGACGACACGATCCACCCTCACCCGGCGCCTACATCGCCGCGGCGTTCGAGCAATTCCTGCGCTCGTACGAATTCCACGTCCCAGGCGAACGGGTCGTAGTCGCGGCAGACGTCCATCCAGGTTTCGAACGCCGTCCGACTGACCAGCCGATTTATCCGTTCGTCCGCCGGTACCTGTAGATCGGTGAGCATTGCGGTGATTGCCGGATGCTCGTCGAAATTCGGCGCGATCGCGAACATCAGGTCAAGGAACGCGATCAGCGCGCTCTCGTTCTGGATGCCGTAGCGCCGGGCACGCGCCATGCCGCCGCGAACCATGTCATGCACTACGTCGTCCGGCAGGTCCTCGACCAGGGCCGGGTAGCGCAAACCGAGGTAGCGGGCGGCGCGGGAGATGAACCTGCGGTCGCTGCCTTGGCCCAGAACGGCCAACTGATGCGCGCGGATGGTCAGCATGATCCACTGTCCTTTGACCAATCAGGTCGCATGGCCGGGTGATCATTGGCGGCTTCCGGCGGCTTCCGGCACCTGTATCGACAGGCGGCACGATGTCATCGCGGGACCGGTTCGAGCAATATGCCGGGCGATCAATCCTGTATCAGGCGGCGCAGCGGCTCTTGTCGTGGCGTTAATTGGCACAGGTTCCATTGCAGGTCAGCCTGCGCTCAGCCCGCGCTCAGGCTGCCCTTACTGGGGCATCCCCGCGCTTGCCTGTCAGGGCGTCGGCGATATCGTGCGTTCGTATTGATTCCGCCGCATGATCGATGCGACGCTTCACCGACGCCCGGCCCGCACAATTCGGAATTACCGATCATCATGTATGAAGCACCCATCATGTCCGATAAGCAGCAATCCGCAGAGGATGTTGCGCTGGCCGCGCTATTCATTGCGTTCCTCAGGGTTTCTCTTTGCAGCTTCGGCGGCGGCCTGGTCTGGGCGCGCCGTATCGTCGTCGAGCAACGCCACTGGGTGAACGAGGAAGACTTTGCCGACATCCTGGGCCTTTGCCAATTCATGCCCGGGCCGAACGTCGTTGGCATCGCGGTCTGTGTCGGGGCGAAGCTGCGGGGATTGGCCGGTGCCATCGCCGCGGTCTCCGGATTCGTATTGCTACCCTGGGCGGTTGGTTTCTCGCTCGGCCTGGTTTACCTGCGGCACACCCATGTCGTGGTGCTGCAGAACATTCTCAACGGGGTGTCCGCGGCGGCGGCCGGGCTGCTGATCGCAGTGGGACTCAGGATGCTGCTGCCGCACCGAGGCCGTGTGCAGGCCTTGGTCTTTGCGGCCCTCGCTGTCGGCGGCATGGTCTTCACCAAACTGCCGCTGCTTGTTGTCCTGTTCTGCCTGACACCGCTTAGTATTGCCGGCGCCGGTCTCGGCCTTGCGAGATCGCGATGAGCGATCCTTCGGCGCCGTTTGTGCTGACCGCCCATCTTGCGTTGTTGTCGTCGATCAGCTTCGGCGGCTTTCCCACCGTCCTGCCGGATGTCCGCAACTTCGTCGTCGCCGGTCATGGCTGGATGACAAACCAGGATTTCGCCAATTTCTTCGCGCTGGCGCAGGCCGTGCCGGGACCGAACATGATCCTGATGATGGGATTTGTCGGCTGGCAGGTGTGGGGACTGCCCGGAGCCATTGTGAGCTCACTCGCCACCTTTGCGCCGGCCTGCACGATATATTTTGCTGCCTACCGCTTGTGGGATCGATTCCGCGGCGCTGCATGGCAGCATATCGTGCGGCTGGGACTGGTTCCCGTGACCGTGGGGCTGGTCATCGGTAGCGGCGCCGTGATGGCACGCGCGGCTGACGCGGACTGGCAGGCGGTTGGCGTTACGGTCGCCGCGGTTGGGCTCATGCTTTGGACGCGGCTCAATCCTCTCGTGATTCTGTTCGCCGGCGGCGTTCTTGGCGGGTTGGGCTTGCTGTGAGGCGGAGTGGGGCGTTGAAGACGCCCCGGGCGGGTAGTTTGCTCCAGGCGTGGCTTGCCGGGGCACAGGGTAGCGTGCCGGCCCGGTCACCCTCGGCGCAAGCGCGCCATCGACCCCCGGGTCAAGCGCCCGAGGGCAGGCTCTCTCCCGCTCTTGCCGGAGAGGTTATACTAAGCGCCGAAAGACTGACGTACGGACGACGCGTTCCCGTCATGCCGACGAAGGTCGGCATCCACGACTTTCACTACTGCGGGCGGCAAAGTCGTGGATGGCGGGCCTGCGCCCGCCATGACGGGCACTACCGGGCCCATGAGTCAGCCTTTCGGGCGGTTCGTATTAGCGTAGCTCGGCGCAGAAGGCGCCGATGCGCTTGCAGCCTTCGATCAGCGACGCGTCGTCGGTGGCGGTGCTGATGCGGAGGTACGGGCTCATGTGGTACGCGGCGCCGTGCACCGTTGCGACGTACTTCTCCTCCAGCAATGCCAGGCACACGTCTTCGTCGGTTTTGAGCAACCGGCCGCCGGCGGTCGTGTGGCCCAGGCAACCGGCCACGTTCGGGAAGACGTAGAACGCACCTTCAGGCTTGTGGCAGGTGATCTGCTTGCAGGCGTTCAGCATCTCCACCGCGATGTCGCGGCGGCGGCGATACGCCGCGCTTTGCTCGCGCGCGCCATCCTGCGGACCGTTCAACGCAGCGACCGCCGCGGCCATGCCAACGGTGGAGATGCCGGCCGTCGCCTGGCCCTGCATGTTCACCATCGCCCTGATCAGCGGCTTCGGACCACCGGCAAAGCCGATGCGCCAGCCGGTCATCGCGTAGGTCTTCGACACCCCCGACACCGTCAGCACCCGATCCTTCAGGTCAGGCGCCACCTGCGCCATCGTCGCATGCTCGAATCCGCCGAAAATGAGGTGCTCATACATGTCGTCGCACAGGATCCAGACATGCGGGTGCTTGCGCATCACCGCGGCGATGGCACGCATGTCGTCGGCCGTCATCACCGCGCCGGTCGGATTGTTCGGACTGTTCAGGATCAGCCACTTGGTGTTCGGCGTGATCGCCGCGTCGATATCCTCGGCGCGCGGCTTGAAGCCATTGTTCTGTGGGCAGTTGACGTAGACCGGCGTGCCTTCGCAGAGCTGCACCATCTGCGCATAGGCGATCCACGATGGCACCGGAATGACAACCTCGTCGCCCGGATCGACCGTCGCCATGATCGCATTGAACAAGCACTGCTTGCCGCCGTTGCCGACGCAGATCTCGTCCAGCGCGTAGTCGATCCCAGAGTCACGCTTGAACTTGCGCTGGATCGCCTCCTTGAACGCGCGCGTGCCGTCCTGCGGCGGATACTTGGTGTCGCCGTGCAGCGCCGCCTGGTGCGCCGCCTCGATCGCGTGCGGCGGGCTGTCGAAGTTCGGCTCGCCGGTGGTGAGCGTGATGACGTCCTTGCCGGCGGCGCGCAACTCCCGCGCCTTGATCGTCATCTGCACGCTTGCGGCGACCTGCACCCTGCCCAGGCGCTTGGAGAGACCCGGCGTTGAAGGCGCGGGCATCAGTGCAGTCCTTCGCAAAAGCGCTGGATGCGGCGGCAGGCGTCCTCCAGCTCTTCCGTGGAGTTAGCGTAGGCGATGCGGAAATGCCCAGGGTAGCAGAACGCCGAGCCGTGCACCGCCGCGACACCTTCCTCTTCCAACAGCGTCAGCACGAAGCTCTCGTCGTCGGTGATCTTCTTGCCGCCGCGGCTGGTCTTGCCGATGCAGCCATGGACCGAGGGATACACGTAGAACGCACCCTCAGGCTTGTGGCAGTTCAGCCCCTTCGCCTTGTTCAGTTCGCGCACCACCAGGTTGCGCCGATCCTCGAAGATCTTGCGCATCGCTTCGATCGACTCTTGCGGGCCGGTCAGTGCTTCCACCGCGGCAGCCTGCGCGATCGAGTTGGTGTTCGACGTGGACTGGCTCTGCAGCTTGTCCATCGCCTTGATCAGCGACAGCGGAGCGCCGGCGAAACCGATGCGCCAGCCGGTCATCGCATAGGCCTTGGAACAGCCGTTCATGGTCACGGTGCGGTCACGCAGCTTCGGCTCGACCTGCACGATGGTGGCCGGCTTGAATCCGTCGTACGCCAGCTTTTCGTAAATGTCGTCGGTGAAAACCCAGACGTTGGGATGGCGCAGCAGCACGTCGCAGATCGCCCGCAGCTCCTCGGCGTTGTAGGCGGCGCCGGTGGGGTTGCATGGGTTGTTCAGCATGAACCACTTGGTCTTCGGCGTGATCGCCGCTTCCAGGTCCTCGGCGCGCAGCTTGAAGCCGTTGTTCTGGCCGCATGGCACCAGCACCGGCGTCCCGTCGGCGAGCGACACGATGTCGGGGTAGCTGACCCAGCAGGGGCTGGGGATGATGACCTCGTCGCCCTTGTTCAGCGTCGCGAGGAAGGCGTTGAAGATCACCTGCTTGCCGCCGGTGGAGATGATGATCTCCTCCGGCTTGTAGTCCAGGCCGCTGTCGCGCTTGAATTTTTCCGCCACCGCCTGGCGCAGCGCCGGTGTGCCGGCGACGTCCGTGTAGTGCGTTTCGTTCGCCTCGATCGCGCGGATCGCGGCGTCCTTGACGTTGCGGGGCGTATCGAAGTCCGGCTCGCCCTGCGACAGGCTGATCACGTTCTTGCCCTCGGCGATCATGTGACGCGCCTTGGTGGCAATGGCGATGGTCAGGCTGGGCTGGATGCGGTCGAGTCGTTCTGCGGTGAGGGCCATGGAAAGGGTTCCTGCTGAGCGCGGCGGCGGAACCTATCGGAGCAGGGTCAAGGGGGCAACGGGGCGGGGCAATTGGCTGTGCGGCGTGGGGCGCATTGGATTGAGGGAGGTCCCGGGGTTTCAGGGGGGGCGAGGCGGGTAGGATGGCCGCGAAACAGGGGACGCCGCCCGGGCGGCCGGTTCTCTAGCGGGCCTCGGTCGGTGGGGGCGCCTGGATTCTCCGCTGGGTGTGGGCCGCGTCAGGGGGACCTGCCGTCGCACTGATGCGGCGCGCGCGGCAAAAACAATCAAGCGGACACGGATTCTCACGAAGTTGGCACGAAGTTTCACTGAGCAGAATCGATGGGTATCCTCGGATCCCCGGCCATCCGCGGATCGGAAACCCCAGGGCGTGCGTCGCACCGTCCACGGGGACGAGCGGCGCATCGGATTCCGATCGATTCGACACCCAATGCTCCGCGAAACTCCGTGCCAACTTCGTGAGATTCCGTGTCCGCTTGATTACTTCCTACTCCACCGCCGCGATTGACGATCTGTTAACCCGGACCATCGATCCTGCCGGTATGACCTTGGCATACAACACCGCCCTCACCCACCAGATCATTGGCCTGGCGATGCGGGTACACACTCGCCTCGGTCCCGGCATGCTGGAAAACGCCTGCGAACGCTGCCTTTGCCATGAATTGGAAAAGAGTGGCCTGCCCTATGCCCGTCAGGTCGATCTGCCGCTGGAGTATGACGGCGTGCTGATTGAGTGCGGCTACCGCGCCGACATCATCGTCAGAGACGAAGTGCTGCTCGAACTGAAGTCCATAGAGCATATCCTGCCGTTGCATGAAGTTCAGCTTCAGACATACCTGCGCCTCAGCCGCTGCAAGGTCGGGCTTTTGCTGAATTTCAATACGATCTCCCTCAAAGAAGGCATTCGACGCCGGATGCTGTAGAGCGGCACCGGCAGCATCATCTCATTAGTCGCCGGTGCCGCCCACCCAAGCGGCCCTGGCGCACATCATTTCGCTGGCAAGCCGTTGCCAATCACAGAAGCCGCCTGGCTGCGCCCGCACGGGCGCAGGCCGTCCTGATGCCGTCATGCCAAAGCGGCATTCAGAACGCGCATAGCCAAATGCCGGGAACTCTCTCGCGCGCCAACGGGTCCATCCCCACTTGGCGGCCGGTGCCGTTTGTTGCAGTGCAGCATAAGCGGAGGGAGGTGATCGCCGGCGAGCAATGTCATGACCTAGGCCCGGGCGTGGAATGACGCGCCGGCGCCATGTGCTCGCGGGCCCGTCGCCAATCGACCGGCATCGCCCCCGCGGATCGGACCGCCGGTCCGGCCCAGCTCGCTTCGACACACCGAACCCGGTGCTGACGTTGCGAACCATATTCGTCCGGACTGTGCGACGGCGCCGCCTCAATCGCCCCAGTCTGATCGCCCCAGTCTGATCGCCCGGAGTCGCCTTAAATGTGGATTGTTCGGATTGCGCTCGACCGGCCCTACACCTTTATCGTGCTGGCGCTGCTGATCCTGCTGCTCAGCCCGCTGGTGATCCTGGCGACGCCCACCGATATCTTTCCGAATATCAACATTCCGGTCATCGCCGTTGGCTGGACTTATACCGGCCTCAACCCGGAGGAAATGGAAGGCCGCATCACCACCGTCTATGAACGCTCGCTGACCACGCTGGTCGATAACATCCAGCACATCGAATCGACGACCTATGACGGCCTCGCGATGGTCAAGATCTACCTGCAGCCGAACGCCAGCCTGGACACCGCCAACGCGCAGGTCACCGCCGCATCGGAGCAATTGCTGCGGCAGTTGCCGCCCGGCACGCAACCGCCGCTGATCATCGACTACAGCGCATCCACCGTGCCGATCCTGCAGCTCGGCCTGTCCGGTCAGGGCCTGTCGGAGCAAGACCTGAACGACATCGGCCTGAACTTCCTGCGAACCCAACTGGTGACGGTGCCGGGCTCGGTTATCCCGTACCCGTACGGCGGCAAGCAGCGCCAGGTCATGATCAACCTCAACCCGCAACTGCTGCAGGCCAAGGGGTTGTCGCCAGCCGACGTGCTGAACGCGGTCGCGACGCAATACCAGGTGCTGCCATCCGGCACCGCCAAGATCTCGCAATTCGAATACGACGTGCGGGTGAACGGCACGCCGCGGACGGTGCAGCAGCTCAATGACCTGCCGATCCGCACCGTGGGTGGCGCCACGATCTATTTGCGCGATGTTGCCACCGTGAGCGACGGATTCGCACCGCAGACCAACATCGTGCGGCAGAACGGACGGCGCGGCGTGCTGGTCAGCATCCTGAAGGCCGGCAACGCCTCCACCATCAGCGTGGTGAACGGCATTCGCGGCATGTTGCAACGGGTGCAGCAGACGCTGCCGCCGCAGTTGCGCATCCAGCCGCTCGCCGACCAGTCGATCTTCGTCAAGGCCGCCGTCGCCGGTGTGATCCGCGAGGCGGTCATCGCCGCCTGCCTCACCGCGCTGATGATCCTGCTGTTCCTCGGCAGTTGGCGCAGCACCATCATCATCGCGGTGTCCATTCCGCTGTCGATCCTCTCCTCCATCATCGCACTGAGCTTCATTGGCGAGACGATCAACATCATGACGCTGGGCGGACTGGCGCTGGCGGTCGGCATCCTGGTGGACGACGCTACCGTCACGATCGAGAACATGGAGCGCTACCTGGAGGAGCGACAACACCTGCGCGATGCCGTGCTGCACGGCGCCTCGCAGATCGCGGTCCCGGCGCTGGTCTCGACCTTATGCATCTGCATCGTCTTCGTGCCGATGTTCCTGCTGCAGGGCGTCGCGCGCTATCTT
>DATHNE010000079.1:0-21252 GCA_035486355.1 Acetobacteraceae bacterium | reverse complement strand
CCGCCGCCTCACCCGCACCCGCCGGATCCGTCGCGCATCGGCCTCCAGCACACGGAACTCGATCCCGCTCGGATGGCTCACCACCTCACCCTTCGCCGGCACGCGCCCAGCCAGCGTGAACACCAATCCTCCCACCGTATCGATATCTGCGTCGCGCTCATCCTCGCTCAGCACGGGCCCCATGCGCGCCTCGAAATCCTCCACTGGCAATCGCGCATCCACGTCCAACGCCCCATCCGGCCGCTCGGTCAGCATCGGCCGCTCGATCTCGTCGTGCTCATCGGCGATATCGCCAGTGATCGTTTCGATTAGGTCCTCGATCGTCACCAGCCCGTCGATGCCGCCGTATTCGTCCACCACCAGCGCGAGCAACGTGCGCGCCTGGCGCATCTGCGCCAGCAGGTCGAGCACCGGAATCTGCGGCGCCACCATCAGCGGGCGGCGCAGGATCTTCTCGATCGAGAATGCCTCGGACCGACCGACGAAGGCGAATAGATCCTTCACATGGATCATGCCAATGATGTCGTCGAGCTGCTCGCGATAGACCGGCAGGCGGGAATGGCCTTCCAGGCGGATCTGCTCGACCGCTTGTTCCAGGGTCAGATCGGCGCGGATGGCGACGATGTCGGCGCGCGGGATCATCACGTCATCGGCACAGGTCTCGCGCAGCCGCAGAATGTTGTTGATCAGCGCGCGCTCGGTCCGGTCCAGCTCCGGTGGCGTGCCGTCGGGGGCCTGCGCCGCGTCCGCCGCTTCCTGCACCAGCTCCGCGATCGATTCGCGTACGCTCGGTTCCGGCGCGCGCCGTGGCAACAGCGCACGCAGGCGGGGCAGCAGCCCATTGTTCCCGCTCATGCGCGCTTCCACGGGTTGGGCACGCGCAGACGGTGCAGGATGCGGGCTTCCGCCAGCTCCATGCGGCGCGCCTCGCCGGCGTGGTGATGGTCGTGGCCGGCGAGATGCAAGGCGCCGTGCACCACGAGATGCGCAAGGTGATGCGCCGGACGACGCGCGGCGGCGGTGGCCTCGCGGCGCACCTGGCCCAGCGCCAGGATGATCTCCCCCGGCAGGCCCGGCGCGGGCGGTGGGTAGGTCAGCACATTGGTCGGCTTGTCGCGGCCACGGTCGCGCGCGTTCAGGCGGCGGACGGCACGATCAGTTGTCAACACGATCGTGGTGCCCTTGGCGCGGGCAGCCTGAACCGCACGCGTAACAAGTGCGGCGGCGCCAGGCACAGCACGGTGCCAAGCCGGTTCGGCGATGATGACCGTGGTCTGGATCCCCGCCGGTGCGGGGATGCGACTAGGGTAAGGGTCCATCGCTTATTTGCCGCCTGGCTCGGCGGCGCGGGCACGACGGGCCTCGCGCCGCTGCTCACCCGCCGCAGCCTCCCGTTGCTCATACGCATCGACGATGCGCGCCACCAACGGATGACGCACCACGTCGCGCTTGTCGAAACGCACCACGCCGATGCCTGAGACGCCCTCCAACGTTTCGAGCGCATCACGCAGGCCGGAACGCACGCCCGTCGGCAAATCGACCTGCGACAGGTCACCGGTGATCACCATGCGCGTACCCTCACCCATGCGGGTCAGCACCATCTTCATCTGCACGGCGGTGGTGTTTTGTGCCTCATCCAGAATGACATAGGCGTGCGACAGCGTGCGTCCGCGCATGAACGCCAGCGGTGCCACCTCGATCTCGCCATTGCCGATGCGGCGCAGCACTTGATCCGACGGCATCATGTCGTGCAGGGCGTCGTAGAGCGGGCGCAGGTACGGATCGACCTTCTCCTTCATGTCGCCAGGCAGGAAGCCCAGCCGTTCGCCTGCCTCCACCGCCGGACGACACAGCACGATGCGGTCAACGCGCCCTTCCTGCAGCATCGCCACTGCCTGCGCGACGGCGAGATAGGTCTTGCCGGTACCGGCCGGGCCGAGGCCGAACACCATCTCGTGCTTGGCCAAAGCCTCCATGTAGACCGCCTGGCCGCTGCTGCGCGGACCGACCGCACCACGCCGCGTGCGGATCGCCGGCAGGTCGGACAGCGGCAACCGTGGATCAGACTCGGTATCCGCCAGACGGATCGCCGCCTCCACTTCACTGCGCCCGACACCCTCGCCGCGTTCCAATCGTCGCCACAGCCCCTC
Source organism: Acetobacteraceae bacterium (assembly GCA_035486355.1). Classification (GTDB taxonomy): domain Bacteria; phylum Pseudomonadota; class Alphaproteobacteria; order Acetobacterales; family Acetobacteraceae; genus Palsa-883. The sequence goes on along the minus strand of DATHNE010000079.1, from coordinate 19,102 downwards.
CAGCGCCGCCTGTGCGGCGTCCACGCGGGCCGGCTCGCCCGCGATCGCCACGCGATTGCCGCGACACGACAGCCGCACGCCGAGCGCCTGTTCGATCCGCACCATGTGCCGGTCGTGATCGCCGAGCAGCAAGGGCAACAACGTGTTGTTGGAGAATTGCAGGGTGACGGCCTTGCCGCCGGCTTGTGGTGCGGGTGTGATGAACTGGCTCAAGCGCAGGCTCTCTCCTCAAGAAGGGTTGCGGACAAGGAATTGGTGTGGGCGGCCACGATTTGCACGGGAATTTCCTGGCCGATCAGCGTGGCGGGACCAGTCAGGTGCACGGGTTGCAGGAAGGGCGCGCGGCCAACGACTTGGCCGGGATGGCGGCCAGGGCCAGTCAACAGCACGTTGAGGGTCAGCCCGACGCAGCCGGCGTTGAACCGAGCCTGCTGTTCGCGCAGCAGCGCCTGCAAGGCGTAGAGGCGGCGGTCCTTCTCGTCCTCCGGCACCTGCGCCGGCGCGCCGGCGGCGGGCGTGCCGGGACGCGGCGAATACTTGAAGCTGAACGCCTGCGCGAAGTCGACCGCGCGGATCAGCGCCATTGTGGCTTCGAAATCCGGTTCGGTCTCGCCGGGATGGCCGACGATGAAATCCGACGACAGCGCCAGATCGGGCCGCGCCGCGCGCAGCCGGTCGATCAGCCGCAGATAATCGTCGGCAGTGTGCTTTCGGTTCATCGCCGCGAGAATGCGGTCGGATCCCGACTGCACCGGCAGATGCAGGAATGGCATCAAGGTCGGCAGCTCGCGATGCGCAGTGATCAGGTCGTCATCCACGTCGCGCGGATGCGAGGTGGTGTAGCGCAGCCGTTGCACGCCCGGGATGTCAGCCATCTCGCGCAGCAGCCGCGCCAGCCCCCAGGTGCCGCCATCAGGCGCCGCGCCATGCCAGGCATTGACGTTCTGGCCGAGCAACACAATCTCGCGCGCGCCCTGCGTCGCCAGCCGGCGCGCCTCGACCAAAACGGCTGCCGCGGGACGCGATGCTTCCGCGCCGCGCGTGTATGGCACCACGCAGAAACTGCAGAACTTGTCACAGCCTTCCTGGATGGTCAGGAACGCGCTCAACCCCCGCGGGGCCGACGCTTCCGGCAGGAAATCGAACTTGTCCTCGGCAGGGAACTCCGTCTCGATCACCGCGCCGCCAGCGCGTGCCACGCGCGCCACCATCTCCGGCAGCCGGTGATAGGTCTGCGGCCCCAGCACGATATCGACGAACGGCGCGCGAGCCAGTATCTCCGCCCCCTCGGCCTGCGCGACACAGCCGGCCACCGCCAGGATCATCCGCTCGCCCACCACCGCCCGCGCCTGCTTCAGCACCCGCAGCCGTCCCAGTTCGGAGAACACCTTCTCCGCCGCCCGATCGCGAATATGGCAGGTGTTCAGGATGACCATGTCGGCGTCATCGGGCGCTGCTACAGGCGCATAACCCAGCGGCGCCAGCACGTCGGCCATCCGGCCGCTGTCATACACGTTCATCTGGCACCCCCAGGTGATGACGTGCAAACGTTTGGGGGCAACGCGCTGCGAACCACTCATCAAAACGCACACTCCACCCGGCCGCACCGGTCCAGCCCAGCGCAAGAAGGGGGAGAGATCAGCCCAGGGGTGGTTCGGGTCAAGCGCAACTGCGCCAGAAAACCTCCGTTGGCATAGCGCAATCTGGCAGGCAACGCCGATGCCATGTCAACCGGTTAGCGGGGATCAGGCATAGGCGGGGGTGGACTCATCCATCATCGGCCCGGCATCGGCGGGGGCGGAGAGCGGACGCGGCGGCCGATTCTGGCGCAAGGTGGCAGCGCCGTCGGCAACCGCGTGCCACACCGCGCGGGACAGCGCCTTGCGATTTGGGAACGTGGCCGGGTCGATGGGTGTGTGCAGCAGCACGGTCGCGCGCAGGCCACGGTGCTGGGCCAGCCGCCAGTAGTGGGAGGCTAGGTCCATGTCGCCATACCAGGCGAACAGCGGGCGGCTGGCGCGGCCGGTGGGCAGGCCGGACAGGCGATCATAGGCGACGGAAACCGGCTGGATCAGGGGCGGGTTGTCGCCGTCGGCCACGGCGAAGAAGGTCGAGCGGAACGGCATGACGCGCGAGCCGTCGGACGTGGTGCCTTCGGGGAACAGGATCAGGTTGTCGCCGGCACCGAGGCGGCCGCGCATGGAATCGCGCTCGTTCAGCGTCGCGCCGCGGTTGCGGCTCACATAGACGGTGCGGCCGAGGCTGGCGATCATGTTCACAAGCGGCCAGCGGGTGACTTCGGACTTGGCGACGAAGCAGCCATCGAGCTGACCACCGAGCACCGGGATGTCGAGCCAGGAGGAGTGGTTGGCGACGTAGACCACCGGCCGCGCGGTGTTGGTCGCGGGCTGGCCGATGACGCGCACAGTGAGGCCGAGCATGCGGGCGAACACCGCCCAGTAGATCTGCGCGAACACCACTTTGGCGCGGCCGGGCAGCAGCAGCAGCGGGGCCTGCACAAGCATCGAGAGCGCAGTCCACAGCAGCACCGTGAGACCACGGCGGATGGCGCGAAAGCGGCGGATCAGGTGGTGGTGGTGATCGACGCCGAAGGGCCACATTTCATCGCTGGGCGCGTCGGCGTCATCGCCGTGGCGCAGCACCAGGGGATCGGCGGCCAGGCGACGAAGACGACGCGGCGATTCGTGCATGCCGATGGGATAGACCTCGACACGTGGCGGAACAATGGCACGTACGTGACGCTTGTACGAACAACGATACGATTGCCGATGCGATCCCGGGCGGCTGGGAAACCGAGGCGCGGCGCGGTAGAAGAGGAGATGGACATTCATCAGATCCCTGGCTCCCGCATCTTCGAAATCGCCAAGCTGGCCTTCACCACGCCGGACGTGGACTTCTTGTGTTTCGGCGAGTCCGACCAGCCCAGTCCGCGTGCGGCGCATGACGCGGCGCTGGCGGCGCTGGCGGACGGGCAGACGAAATACATCGACGCCCGCGGGCTGCCGACATTGCGGTCGGCGTTGGCGGAGTACCTAACCGGGCTGCATGCGCAGCCGGTGAGCGAGGAGCGGATCCAGATATCCGCGTCGGGCATGTCGGCGGTGACGGTGGCGCTGGCGGCACTGGTGCGCGCGGGCGACCGGGTGGTGATGCACAGCCCGGCCTGGCCGAACGTGGGCAACGCGGCACGGCTGCGGCAGGCAGTGCTGGTGGAGCTGGATCTGACGCCGTTGCCGGATGGGCGGTTCCGGATGGATTTCGATCAGCTGGAGGCACGGCTGATCGGCGCGCGCGCGTTCGTGTTGAACTCGCCGAACAACCCGACCGGGTGGATGGCGACGCGGGAGGAGCTGACGACCATCCTAGATCTGTGCCGCAAGCATAACGTTTGGTTGATCTCGGACGAGGTGTATTCGCGGCTGGTGTACGACGGCAGCGTGGCGGCACCGTCGGTGCTGGATATCGCCTTGCCGGACGACCGGGTGATGGTGGCGAACAGCTTCTCCAAGACCTGGATCATGACGGGGTGGCGGCTGGGCTGGCTGGTGGTGCCGTCGGGCACGCGCGAGGCGATCGCCGAGATCGTGGAGGCGACGCATTCCTGTGTCGCACCGTTCGTGCAGCAGGCGGGGGTGGCTGCGATTGCGGATACGGCAACGGTGGCGCGGTTTCGCGATCATTGCGCGCGCGGACGAACGTTGGTGGGGGAGGCGTTGGCAGGGGTGAACGGGGTGCGGTACGCGGCGCCGGTGGGGGCGTTCTACGCATTCGTGGGGGTGGATGGGATGGAGGACTCACTCGATCTGGCGAAGAAGCTGGTGACGAAGCACAAAGTGGGGGTGGCGCCGGGGATTGCGTTCGGCGACGCGGGCGAGGGGCATTTGCGGATTTGTTTCGCGCAGGAGGCGGCGCGGATGGAGCGGGCGATGGAACGATTAACGGAGGGGTTGCGGGCGGAGTTGGCGGGGTAGCGGTGGCCCGTCGTCCGCTCGGATCATCAGGGCCATCCGGGGGGCATCCGCGCGCCCCGAGGCGATGAGCCTCCGCTGTCACTCCCAACACCGACCCGCATAGCAGGATGCGCGACAAGGCAGTTCCCCGACTTCTCCGCAGGTGAGTGGGAGCCAATGGGGTGTCGCCACTGGTGGTGACGGGGCCGGAACCGATGCTGGCACGCCACCGGATCGGTCAATTTGCCCCCATGCGTCCTGCCGTATGAACGCGCCTACTCCGCCGCGCCTCTCAGCGCCGCCCCCGCCGCCAGCGGACACAGTGGCAGCGCCGCCGCCAACAGCGCCGCCAACAACAGCAGATGCGGCCGCGCCGTCATCCCCTCGGCCGCCGCATCCGCCGCGGCGACGCCGAAGATCAGCACCGGCACGCACAGCGGCAGCACCAGGATCGGCAGCAACACCCCGCCTCGCCGCGCTCCTAGGACGATCGCCGCCCCCATCGTGCCGAACAGCGACAACAGCAGCGTCCCCGGCAGCAACGCCATCAGCAGCGTGCCCAATGCCGCGTCCGGCAACCGCAGCATCACCGCGATCGGCGCCGCGGCCAGCAGCAGCGGCAGCCCCGTCACCAGCCAGTGCGCCACCGCCTTCGCCGCCGCGATCGCGCTCGCCGGCAGCCCGCATAGCAGCAACTGATCCAGCGACCCATCCTCGAAATCCGCCCCGAACAGCCGGTCCAGCGGCAACAACGCCGCCAGCAGGGCGCACACCCAGACGATGCCCGGCGCCATTCGCCCCAACACTTCCGGTGACGGTCCGATCGCCAGCGGGAACAACGACGCCGCCACCAGGAAGAACAGCAGCGCCGCCAGCGTATCGGCCCCATGCCGCAACGACAGCCGCAGCTCCCGCCCCAGAACAGCGACGAACCTTGTCATGCCAGCCGCAGCTCCGCCGCATCGGCCAGCGGCAGCGGCAGATGCGTCGCCGCGATCACGATGCCGCCGCTCTCCCGATGCGCCGCCAGCACCGCGCCGAACCGCTCGACAGAGGCGGTGTCCAGCCCCAACGTCGGCTCATCCAGGAGCCATAACGGCGTTGCCGACAGCGCCAGCCGCGCCAACGCCAACCGCCGCTTCTGCCCAGCCGACAGCATCCGTGCCGGCAGCTCCGCCAGATTCTCCAACGTGAACGCCAGCAACGCCGCGCCGATCGCCCCGCCCGACAGGCGCGCGGCGAAGTGCAAATTCTCGGTCACTGTTAGCCCTGGCTTCACCGCATCCAGATGCCCCACGTAAGTCACCCGCGCCGCATGCGCGGTGCGGTCCGCCAGAGCGTCTTCACCTGCCCAAAGCAGTCGCCCCACCTCGGCCCGCCCCAACCCCGCCAGCAGCCGCAGCAATGTGGACTTGCCGGACCCGTTCGGCCCCGCCAGCACCAGCGCACCGCCGGCCGGCACACGGAACGACAAGTCGCGGAACACCAGCCGCTCGCCCCGGAACGCGGCAAGGGACGCAGCTTCGAGCAGGATGGACGAAGGTGGTGTGTCCAATCGGCCCACTGGCCACTCGACCCGTCACGCCGGGCGCAGGCCCGGCATCCACGACTTTGCTTGCCCCACGAAGGCAAAGCGTGGATGCCGGGCCTGCGCCCGGCATGACGTCGGTGATGCGAGCGACCTCATGGCTGGTTGACGCCCCTGGCTCCCCAGGCCTCCGTGTGGACGGTGACCGGTTGGTATGGTTTAAGCCCCGCCGCCAGCTACATTCTGTCAGCGGCCCACGCCCTCAAGCACGGCAGGGCGCCCCGCGCAACTCATCAGGGACGCCTCCCGCGTGGGGGCGACACAGCACATGACCGCCATTGGGCAGGACAGCCTCAAGACCCGTCGCACCCTCACCGTCGAAGGCAAGAGCTACGAGTACTACTCCCTGCCCCAAGCCGCGAAGACCCTGGGCGACATCGCCAGGCTGCCGGTCAGCCTGAAGATCCTGCTGGAGAACGTGCTGCGCTTCGAGGACGGCAAGAGCTACACAGTGGATGATGCCAAGTCCGTCGCCGGCTGGTTATCGGCCGCGCATTCCGAGAAGGAAGTGCCGTTCAAGCCGGCGCGCATCCTACTGCAGGATTTCACCGGTGTGCCGGCGGTGGTCGACCTGGCCGCGATGCGAGACGGCCTCACCAAGCTGGGCGGCAACCCGCAGAAGGTGAATCCGCTGGTGCCGGTCGACCTGGTGATTGACCACTCGGTCCAGGTCGACGTGTTCGCGCGCGCCGACGCCCTGACCAAGAACGTCGACATCGAATTCGAGCGCAACGCCGAGCGTTACAAGTTCCTGCGCTGGGGCCAGGACGCGTTCGACAATTTCCGCGTGGTGCCGCCCGGCACCGGCATCTGCCACCAGGTGAACCTGGAGTATCTCGGCCAGACTGTCTGGACCTCGCGCAACGGCCCCGACACGTTCGCCTACCCCGATACGCTCTACGGCACCGACAGCCACACCACGATGGTGAACGGCCTGGGCATCCTGGGCTGGGGCGTGGGCGGCATCGAGGCGGAAGCGGCGATGCTCGGCCAGCCGATCGCCATGCTGATCCCCGACGTGATCGGCTTCAAACTGACCGGCAAGCTGCCCGAGGGCGCGACCGCGACCGACCTGGTGCTGACCGTCACCAACATGCTGCGCAAGAAGGGCGTGGTCGGGAAATTCGTGGAATTCTTTGGCCCTGGTCTGGATGACCTCGGCCTGCCGGATCGCGCCACCATCGGCAACATGGCCCCCGAATACGGCGCCACCTGCGGCTTCTTCCCGGTCGACAAGATCGCGCTGGATTATCTGCGCCTGTCCGGCCGCGACACCCACCGCATCGCCCTGGTCGAGGCCTATCTGAAGGCGCAAGGCATGTTCCGCGAGGTCGGCCAGCCCGACCCGATGTTCACCGACACACTGGAGCTGGACCTGGGCACGGTGGTGCCGTGCATGGCCGGGCCGAAGCGCCCGCAGGACCGCGTGGCGTTGAAGGACATCAGCGCGTCATTCAAGTCGGACCTGACCAAAACTTTGGGTGTGCCCGCCAACGAAACCGGCACCAAGGTGAAGGTCGCGGGCAAGAACTACGACCTGACCCATGGCGACGTGGTGATCGCCGCCATCACGTCGTGCACGAATACCTCCAACCCATCGGTCCTGGTGGCCGCCGGCCTGGTCGCACGCAAGGCGCACGCCAAGGGCTTGAAGCCGAAGCCGTGGGTCAAGACTTCGCTGGCGCCTGGCTCGCAGGTGGTCACCGAGTATCTCGACAAATCCGGTCTGACCGTCGATCTGGATGCGCTCGGGTTCGAAACGGTCGGCTATGGCTGCACCACCTGCATCGGCAATTCCGGCCCGCTCGATGACGCGATCGTCGATGCGATTGAGGACAACAAGCTGGTCGGCGCCGCGGTGATCTCTGGCAATCGCAACTTCGAGGGCCGCGTGCACGCCAACGTGCGCGCCAACTACCTGGCCAGTCCGCCGCTGGTGGTCGCCTATGCGCTGCTCGGCAAAGTAACCGAGGACATCACCACCGCCCCACTGGGCACCGGCAATGACGGCCAGCCCGTCTATCTGAAGGACGTTTGGCCAACCAACAAGGAAATCGCCGACGTCATCGCGTCCAGCCTGTCGCGTGAGCAGTTCCTCAAGCGCTACGCTGAGGTGTTCAAGGGGCCGAAGCAGTGGCAGGCGATCCAGGTGGACGGTGACAACGCCACCTATCGTTGGTCCGACGGATCAACCTATGTGCGCAATCCACCCTATTTCGAGGGCATGACGATGGAGCTGCCGGAGATCGGCGACGTGACCGGCGCGCGCATCCTGGCGGAGCTCGGCGACAGCATCACCACCGATCACATCAGCCCGGCGGGCTCGATCCGCAAGGTGTCACCGGCCGGCGACTACCTGTTGGAGCGGCAGGTGACCCAGGCCAACTTCAATAGCTACGGCGCCCGCCGTGGCAACCATGAAGTCATGATGCGCGGCACCTTCGCGAACATCCGTATCCGGAACGAGATGCTGCAGAACGTCGAAGGCGGGATGACGAAGCACCTGCCGTCCGGCGAGATGATGCCAATCTACGACGCCGCCATGCGCTACAAGAAGGAAGGCGTGCCGCTGGTGATCTTCGGCGGCAAGGAGTACGGCACCGGCAGCTCACGCGACTGGGCGGCGAAGGGCACGTTCCTGCTGGGCGTGAAGGCGGTGATCGTCGAGAGCTTCGAGCGCATCCACCGGTCGAATCTGGTGGGCATGGGCGTGCTGCCGCTGACCTTCAAGGATGGCATGGACCGCAAGTCGCTGGGCATCACCGGCGAGGAGATCGTCGATGTCACCGGCCTGCACGACATCAAGCCGAGGATGGATCTGACACTGGTGATCCACCGGCCGAATGGCAAGGTCGATCAGCTGCCGGTGACCTGCCGCATCGATACGATCGACGAGGTGGCGTACTACCTGCATGGCGGCATCCTGCAGTACGTGCTGCGTGGGATGGCTAAGGCCGCGTAGGCGGGTGGACCGATGCGGGGCCGGTACGGGTTGGACCACCCCGCATTTCACCACGCAGCAGGCTGAGAACCACGACGGGCCACGAAAGCCTAATAAACTAGACGACCAACTGGCGCCGCCCATCGATCAGACGTACGGCGTGGAAGTGGAGAACTGGTCCGACGCGGATATTGCACATGCGGAGTAGGTTTGCAGGTGGGCCTCGTGCGCCGGGATGATCGCTGATACAGCGTTGAATTCCAGGATGACCGCATGATCAACAACGACATCCGCACCTAAGCCGTCCTCCAAACGCACGCCCTTGTAGATGATCGGCACGCCCACCTGACGTTCGAACGGAATGTCGGCCCGTTCTAATTCCTGACACAGACACCGCTCATACGCTGCCCCCAACAGTCCAGGCCCGGTATCGCGATGAACCTCAATCGCCAATCCGATGATCCGCTTGGTCAGCTCAGGTTCCAACATCAGACACGACGTCGTGGCCCTGCGCGGTTCTCGACCTTCTTCGTGGTAAATCCCTAACAAACCTTGAACCAGCAGACCGCCTAGTGCCGCCCACAACCACCTCCCACGCCGACCTAGCCCGCCTCCCCATCACGCTCGACCTGCACCAAATCAGCATCATCGAGGGCCTCCGCGCCGCCCTCGCCGTTGCCATCATCATGGCCGCCAGCGCCATCATCGACTGGCCTCCCTTGCGCCAAGCCGCCCTCGCCGCCCTCCTCACCTGCATCTGCGATCCCGGCGGCCCGATCCGCCGCCGCCTGCCCGTGCTGCTGGGCTTCACCCTGCTCGGCGCCGCGATCACCACCAGCTTCGGCCTGCTGCGCGGCCTAGGTCCCCCGGTCGCCCTCCCGCTCGGCGTCTTCGCACTGTTCTGCACCTCCTTCGCACGCATCTACGGCCAGGCCCCACAGCAGCTCGGCGGCCTGCTCGGCGTCGTCGCCATCCTGTCGCTGGACCGCTCGATCGATCTCTCCACCTCCGGAACGCTCGCCCTCGCTTTCATCGGCGGTGGCCTGTGGGCCACGCTGCTCACCTTGGTCGTCTGGCGCCTGCACCCCTACCTGCCGGCCCGCCGCGCGGTCGCCGCCGCGTACGACGCGCTCGCGAAACTAGTCGCCGATCTCCTGGGGCTGCTGCGCACCAACTCCACCGATACCACTGCTTGGGACACACACGCCCGATCACAGCGACGCGCCGTCCGCGATGCGATCGAGGCCGCGCGTGACATCATGCTGGACACACTGCGTGCCCGCGGTGCCGCCAGTCCCCGCGGCACGCAGAATCTGATCCGGCTGGAGACCGCCGATCAGATTTTCGGCGCCCTGATCGCGCTGAGCGACCTGCTGGAGCACGCCGATCCGGCCCGACGTCAAGCGGCCCTACCCCTGGTGCGCCGGCTACGTCCGTTGCTCACAGTGCTCGGACAGGTCGTGGTCAGCGACGATCCGCTCTCGTATCGACAGGTCGGACGCTCGATCGACGCACTCACCGCCGACAGCGCCGCGCTGGCAACTGACGATCCTCTGCGCGGCATTATCGATCGTGTTGTCGAACGGTTGCGCATTGCCCAAACCCTGGCCGTGCCCGCCAATTTCCTGCCCGGCGCGTCCGATCGCGGCGCGCGTATCACGTTGCGTGATCGCCTGCTGCAACCGGTCCGCGCCAATCTCAGCTGGCAGTCCCCGGCGCTGCGTCACGCCTTCCGCATCGCCTTGGTCGCGGCCCCCGCCCTCGCCTTCAGCATGCTATGGTTCACGCCGTACGACCACTGGCTGACGATCACCATCGTCGCGACGATGCAGCCCTATTTCGCGCTGACCTATGCGCGCGCAATCGAGCGGGTCCTGGGCACCGCGCTCGGCGGCCTCGCCGCGGCAGTGGTCGGCCTGATCTGCACCACGCCGCTCGCCATGGCCATGGCGATGTTTCCGCTGGCGATCGCCGCCCTCGCGGTACGTAGCGTCAGCCTGGGCTTGTTCATGACCGCACTCACGCCGCTGATCGTGCTACTGGTCGAAGTCGGCGCGCCCGGCACCAGCAACTGGCTGATCGCTGGCGCGCGTGCGGGCTTCACGCTGGCCGGTGGCACGATCGCGGTGGCCGCCAATTTGTGGCTATGGCCCAGCCATCTGCCCGCTCAGCTCGCGCAGCAGGCCCGTGACGCCATCGGCGCCCACGGACGCTATGTCGAAACCGAACTGGCCTTGCTGCTCGACGACGGCACGCCACACGCGGTAGACGTCGCGCGCCGCGCGGCTGGCGTCAGCACCAACACCCTGGAGGCATCCATCACCCTGGCCCTGAACCAACCCAGTGCGGCGGACCGCACCCGGCTTGAATCGGTGCTGGTGATCGACGCCGCATTGCGTCGCCTCGCCGGCCGCCTGTCGGCAATCCAGCTCGATCCCGGCCAATTGCGAACAATGACACCCTCAGCGCTGACCGAATGGCGCACCTGGGTCATTGATGCGATGCGCGCCCTCGCGGCGGGCACCACCGCGCTGCCCACGCGTCCAGCATCAGCCGCCGGCGACGCCGTCACGCGCCTCGCCCGGCAGATCGAACTGATGGCCGGCGCCCTGGCGCGCGCGGCGGCCTAGGGTAAGCTGGCGGCTGGCTGACCCACGGCCTGTTTCTGGGCGGCGACCACTGGGCGTTGCGGCACACGCTGGTCATTCCCATGGCGGCCACAAGGGCGCTGCTCAGCAATGGCCTTCCCGCGCTGCTGCGGCCGTCACTGTTATATGCCGTCGGCGTACTGATCGTCGCGGTCATCTGGACGAACTGCGCCGCGGGGCGGGGCGCCGCCGCCGCCGCTACCCTGGTTGTCACCTGCCCACTGTTCATCCTGCTGGCCAGCGTCGCCAATGTCGACGTCGCCGATATGTTCTTCATTCTGTTGGCGTTCTCGCTGATCCATCGCGCGATGGGCGCGGAAACACCCAGCGCCACCCGCCTGGTCCTCGCCGGCGCCTGTCTCGGCCTCGCCATGCTGTCGCGCGAAACCTCGACCTTCGCCGTCGCCGCGATCGGGTTGTTGTTCCTCGCCGGCTACGGCATGCGGCGCGGCGACTTCTTCCTCATCGGCGGCGGCTTCGTCGCTGTCGTCGGGTTGGAGACACTGTATCTCAGGTGGCTCAGCGGCGACATGCTCTATCGCGACAAGATCGCACTGAACCACGACGCGACCATCAATCGCTGGCTGCCGCAGGGCGCTGGCGTGCCGCTGATCCATCCGCTCATCGATCCGATCGCGATGCTGCTGCTAAACCACAATTTCGGCCTGCTGACCTGGATCGGAGTCCCACTGACGGCGTGGTTGATACGGCGTGGCACGCTCAACGCCGGGGCCAAGCGGTTCGCGATATTGACGATCGTGCTGGCGGCCACCTGGGCGCTTATCGCCGCGGCGTGGTCGACCGAGCTGAACCTGATGCCGCGCTATTTCATGTTGCCGGCGGTGCTGGTGTCGATGTTGGCCGGCGTGGCGTTGGCACGCTTGTGGCAACGCGGGCGGTATCGCCTGGCCGCAATGCTCGGCGTCGTGCTGGTCGTTGCCAACGTGCTGTGCATCTGGATCGACAATCACAATTACATGTATGGCGAACACGAGCTCAGCGCCATCGCCGCGCGCGTGACGGAACCGATCCGCACCGACCCCACGACCCTTCGCCGCTCGGATCTGTTGCTGCAATGGCAAGGTAGCGCCAACCACGTGACAGACTCGCCTCCCAGCCATGGCGATCTGTTCTATTTCAATCCCGCGTGGCCCGACGCGCCCAAACCTGGGGCGGATTGGACCGTGGTCGAGCGGCACGGCCTGCCGCCAACGATCGGCCAGATCGTCGCACGCGCGCTGTTGCCCACCCATATGCAGTCGCCATCATTGATGCGCGAACTCGGCCGCGGCGCGCCCGACGTCAGGCTGCACCGCCTGCCGCAACGCCGTACGTTGTGCCAATGACCCGTTCAAGAGTACCCTGACGGCGCGCGCCAACCAGTGACTGGCGAGCGGACATAACGCAGTCAAGGGGGTTGAATGTCGGTTGCGGTTGAGCGGGGCCGGACAACCGCGTCGATCAGTCACGGTTTGACACTTGCCGCGCTCGGCGTGGTCTACGGCGATCTTGGGACCTCACCTCTCTACGCCGTTCATATCTGCTTCGAAGACCCAGCGAGTGTCTCGCCGCCCCGCGTCTTCGGTATCCTGTCGCTGATCTCCTGGGCACTGATCCTGGTGGTGACGATCAAATACGTCGCCGTGCTGTTGCGCGCCGACAACCAGGGCGAGGGCGGCATCATCGCACTGACAGCGCTTGCATTGCGTGTCGCGCGCAGCCCCAAATTCCGCTGGATCCTGCCATTCGGACTATTCGGCGCGGCGCTGTTCTATGGCGACGGCGTGCTGACACCTGCCATCTCGGTCCTCGCCGCCGTCGAGGGCTTGAAGGTCGCGACCCCCGCAATCGAACCCTACATTATCCCCTTGGCCCTGACGCTGCTGATCGCGCTGTTCGTGGTGCAGCGACACGGCACCGGCCGCGTCGGAAGTTTTTTCGGACCGATCGTCGGCGTGTGGTTCGCCACCATCGCGTTACTCGGCGCGCTCGAGATCATTCGGTCTCCCGGCATCATCCAGGCCTTGGATCCGCGCTATGGGATCGCCCTGCTACTGTCGGAACCAGCCCACGACACGGTGTTGATCGGCGCGGTTGTGCTGGCGATCACCGGGGCCGAAGCACTCTACGCCGACATGGGACATTTCGGTCCAGGACCGATTCGGCGCGCCTGGTTGCGCTTCGTGTTCCCGGCCCTGCTGCTGAACTACTTTGGCCAGGGTGCATTGCTGCTGGCGGATCGAACCACGTCAGGCAATCCGTTCTACATGCTGTCGCCGACGTGGGCGGTCTATCCGCTGGTCGTGCTGGCCGCCGCAGCGACGGTCATCGCATCCCAGGCGGTCATCACCGGCGCCTTCTCCCTGACCCGCCAGGCGGTACAGCTCGGCTATCTGCCGCGCCTGCGCATCCTGCACACCTCCGAGCACGAAGTCGGTCAGGTCTACGTGCCAGTGGTCAACACCATCCTGCTCGTCGCCGTGGCAGCGACGGTGATCAGCTTTCGCACATCGGATGCGCTGGCCGCCGCTTATGGGCTTGCGGTCACCGGCACCATGATCATCACCACCGTGCTCGCCGTGATCTATCTGCGTCTTGGCGCCGGCTGGGCAGTATGGCGCCTGCTGCCGTTGTTCGGCCTGTTCGCGGTGATGGATATCGGCTTCCTGGGCGTCAATCTACTGAAGATTCCGGAAGGCGGCTGGTTCCCACTGGTGATCGGTGGTGTCGCCTATAGCGGCATGATGATCTGGATCTGGGGCCGCGGACGTATTGCCGCGCAGCGAGCCAGCGACGATCCTCTGCTGTTCGATTTCCTTGCGACACTCCAGTCCGGTGCACCGCAGAGCGCGCCCGGAACCGGTGTCTACATGACCGCGCGGATCGATCACGCGCCAGCGGCGTTGCGACACAAATTGCGGCTCAGCGGGGTGCTGCATGAACGCAATGTGCTGATCAACGTACGGACCGCCGATGTACCCCGGATCGCCGATGCGGATCGATTGGAGATTCAGCACCTCGACCACAACTTCCATACCGCGACGATCAGCTACGGGTTTTTCGAGGAGCCCGACGTCCCGCATGCGCTTGAGCTTTGCCGGAATGCAGGGTTGCCGTTTGACCTGACCGAAACGACCTTCTATATTGGGCGGCAGAGGATCGTGACCGAATCAAAATTCGGCAAGGGCTTGATCATCAAGAAGGTGTTCGCCCGGCAATCGCGGCTGGCGCTTGATGCAACCGAATTCTTCCGCATCCCGATTGAGCGGGTGGTCGAATTTGGCGGCCAGATCGAGATATAGCAGCGATCGGCGCAAACCTGGCGCGTCCTGCGCGATCGCCATCCCCTGGCGCGCGGCACGAGGTCGGGTAAGCTGAGCCCTGGGGGAACATGTGATGAGCGACAAACCACTGGACATCGCGGCGATCGAGGCGCGCATCGCGCGCAATCTGGGCCGCATCATGTTTGCCGCGCGCTGGCTGATGGCGCCGATCTATATCGGGCTGCTGTTTGCGCTGGCGCTGGTCGCGCTGAAGTTCGTGCAACGGCTGGTCGTGGTGGTGCCGACGGTATTCAGCCTGACCAATAACGACGTCATTCTGGTCGCACTCGGGCTGGTCGATCTGTCACTGGTCGCCAATCTCGTCGTCATCGTGATCTTCGCCGGCTGGGCCAATTTCATCGGACCACTGCTGAGCGGGTCCGCGAGGCGCGACGTCAATTGGATGCGCAACCTCGACTTCGGCGCCGTGAAGCTCAAGCTGATCGGGTCAGTCGCGGCGATCGCGGCAGTGCAGATCCTCGAGGCCTTTGTACATATCGGCGACATCGTGAAGCAGGATGTCGCCTGGCAGTTGGCGATCCTGCTGGGCATCGCGGGCACCGGCGTGCTGCTCGCGGCGATGGATCGGCTCAGCGAGCACAAGTGAACACCATGCAGGTCGGCATCCAGTTCTTTCCCGACGTCGGCCCCGCGGAGAAACCCGCGCGCGACTACTGGCAGGAAGCGCTACAGCTCGTCGCGCTGGTTGATCGTTACGGCTACAGCCACGTCCGTACGATCGAGCACTACTTCAATCGCTACGGCGGCTATAGTCCGAACCCGATGATCTTCCTCGCGGCCGCTGCGCAGGTCACGCGGCAGGCGCGACTGGTCACCGGTGCCGTGCTGCCCGCGTTCAACAATCCGCTGAAACTCGCCGCCGAGATCGGCATGCTGGATGCGCTATGCGACGGCCGGCTGGATGTCGGTTTCGCTCGCGCCTTCCTGCCGCATGAGTTCGGCCATTTCGGCGTCAAGCTGGATGAAAGCCGCGCCCGGTTTGATGAGGGTGTGGAGCAGGTGCGCCTGCTGCTGGAGCACCCGACCGCATCCTCTACCGGCCAGTTCCATAGCTTCCAGAACGTGACCTCCCTGCCCCGCCCCACGCAGCAACCGCGTCCACCCTTCTATGTGGCGGCACTTGCATCCAAGGACTCGTTCGAACGCACTGGCGCCGCCGGCCACGGCATCATGGCGATCCCAATGGCGGGTGGCGCGATGGCGGAGCTGATCGGCCTCTATCGTGAGGCCTGGCAGCGCGCCGGTCATCCCGGATGTGGCACGGTGATGCTGGCGTTTCACATGCTGTGCCACGAATACCAGGCGGAAGCGGAACGGATCGCCCACGACCCGCTCGAACGCTATCTGCGCTCGCTGGTCGCCGCCGCCTCAGACTGGGTCGCCGGCACCAGCTCCGTCGACTACAAGGGCTACGATCAGGTGATTGCCGCCCTCGCGCGCGAGACCTTCGAAACGCAGGTGGAAAAATGCGCTGCCTGGATCGGCACGCCGGAACGCATCCTCGACACCATCGCCACCTACCAGCGCCAGGTCGGCGGCTTCGAAATCGCCTCGCTGCAGGTGAACTTCAACACCGTCCCGCTCGCCGCCGCGGAAGCCTCGATGCGCTTGTTCGGCGAACGCGTGCTGCCCAGGCTGGCCATGGCGCACGCCATGTCTGCCAACCAACAAATCGATTGACGGCGCGCCGCCCCGCCTTCCCCATCACGCCGTACCTGTACCAGGCTCGCGCTTGACTCGTCCGTGACCCCAGCGAACATCTCTGTTGCGCGATTGCGGCAGCTTCAGAATAAGCGTGCATCTCATACGGGTCGTCGCATCGAGGCGATCACCACCGGAGTCACCCTGATGGATGTCCCGCCGCAGTCTCTGCCGACACAGTCACATGGCTCGGACAAGACCGATCTGTACGGCGGGATCGCGCTCGGCGTCGCCGTGCTCGCGGCCATGCTCATCGCCAACTCCGCCTTTGGCCATGCCTACGAGGACCTGCTGCACGCGACAGGGGAGATCAGGATCGGCGCGATCGGTCTCGCCCAGAGTCTCGATCATTGGATCAACGATGGGCTGATGGCGGTGTTCTTCCTGCTCGTTGGGCTCGAGATCAAGCGCGAGGTGCTGGAAGGCGCGCTGTCTAGCCCGCAAAACGCGGCGCTGCCGGTGATCGCCGCGATCGGCGGCTTCGTCGTGCCGGCCGCCATCTATGCGGCCGTGAATTGGGGCAATGATGCGGCCCTGCGCGGCTGGGCCGTTTCGTCGGCAACCGATATCGCCTTTGCCCTCGGACTCTGCGCCGTACTTGGCCGTGCCATACCGCCGTCGCTCAAGACATTCCTGCTCGCGCTTGCCATCATTGACGACCTGATGGCGATCATCGTCATCGCGATTTTCTATACCGACACCCTGTCAGTGCTGTCGCTGGCACTTGCCGCGGTCGGCATCGCCGGGCTCGTCGTGCTGAACCTGCTCGATGTTCGCAAGCCGGCGCTTTATGTGGTCGTCGGTTTGTTCACCTGGGTTTGCGTTCTCAAATCGGGTGTCCACGCCTCCCTCGCCGGGGTAGCCGTGGGCTTTGCCATGCCGTTGACACGCCACGCGGGGCGCAGCCTGCTGGAGCAGGTCGAGCACGCGCTGAAACCGTGGGTGAGCTGCGTCATCGTGCCGATTTTCGCATTTGCCAACGCGGGCGTCTCGTTGGCCGGCATCCCACTCGCAAGCCTTACTGCCCCAATCCCGCTCGGCATCGTCGCCGGCCTCTGCGTTGGCAAACAACTTGGCGTGTTCTTGCCGTCGATGGCGGCCATCAGGTTGGGGCTGGTCCGCTTACCGGCCGGCGCGAGCATGGGTCAGCTCTACGGCATTGCGGTTTTGACCGGCGTGGGATTCACGATGAGCCTGTTCATCGGCACCCTCGCCTTCGACGATGAAACTATCATTGCGCTCGTTCAGCTTGCCGTGTTGGCATCATCGGTGGTCACAGCTGTGGCCGCTTCGATCATCCTGATGGTCGCGGCCGCGCGCCAAACCAGGATCGATACCGGTGCCTGTTGACCTATGCTCGCGGGTCAACAACGAAGGTCGCCGACGATCCGGCCGCACCACCCTGTCGCCGTGACCGGCGCCTAATGCAGTTGCAGATACGCCCCAGGCGTCCGGAACGAGGGCGGCTTGACCAACCCCGCCGAGGCCACCCGCACCGAGTGCAACGCCCCATCCAGCTCCCGCCGCCAGAAATCCAGGAACTTGTGCAGCACCGGGTAGCGCGGCGCGATATCCAGACCCTGCCAGATATAGGTCTGCAACAAATCCGGATGGTCGGGCAGATGATACAGAATCTCCGCCGTCGTCAGTCGGTAGTCCTTCAGCTGCAACGCCACGGTCATTTGCGTCGGTCCCTTGCTTGTCGTCCCAACCGCCCGTGCCGACGCCCTTCCCATCATCAGCAAGTGCCCGTCTCTTTGCGGACGGACTGCAACACAAACGCAGCATGCCACGAAACGTTGCCGCGTCGGCAAGGAAAAAGAAAGTGATTCCAATACTTTAGCACTCTCTCCCTGGGAGTGCTGCCGAGGCCCTTGACTCCCGCGCGCCGCCCCCGTAGATCGCTGGCACTCCCCAGGGGGGAGTGCCAGCTGCCAATCGCCTGGTGCCCATTCGGGGCCATGCGCGGCAGCGGCAGACGCAACGCACACAGGCTCACAAACACTCTTTCAGGAGCGATCCGAATGAAGTTCCGTCCCCTGCATGACCGGGTCGTGGTCCGTCGGCTCAACGCCGAGGAAAAGACCGCGGGCGGCATCATCATCCCCGATACGGCCAAGGAAAAGCCGATGGAAGGCGAAATCGTCGCCGCGGGCCCAGGTGCCCGTAACGAAGCTGGCCAGCTTGTGGCCCTCGACGTGAAGGCGGGCGACCACATTCTGTTCGGCAAGTGGTCGGGCACCGAAGTCAAGATCGACGGCGAAGAGCTGCTGATCATGAAGGAGTCCGACATCATGGGCATCATCGAGGTGACCGTCGCCAAGAAGAAGGCCGCCTGAGCGCGGGCTTTGTCTGACGATCCGATCCCGAACACCTAAAAGGAAGACCGACACATGGCTGCAAAAGACGTTCGCTTCGCCGGGGATGCTCGTGCGCGCATGCTGCGCGGCGTCGACATCCTGGCCGACGCGGTGAAGGTCACGCTGGGCCCGAAGGGCCGCAACGTGGTGATCGACAAGAGCTTCGGCGCGCCGCGCATCACCAAGGACGGCGTCACCGTCGCCAAGGAGATCGAGCTGGCCGACAAGTTCGAGAACATGGGCGCACAGATGGTGCGCGAGGTCGCTTCGAAGACCAGCGACATTGCCGGCGACGGCACCACCACGGCAACCGTGCTTGCCCAGGCGATCGTGCGCGAGGGTGCCAAGGCAGTGGCCGCGGGCATGAACCCGATGGACCTGAAGCGCGGCATCGACAAGGCGGTCGCGGCCGTCGTGGAGGAGCTGAAGAAGAAGACCAAGAAGATCACCACCCCGGCCGAGACCGCACAGGTAGGTGCAATTGCCGCTAACGGCGAGCAGGAGATCGGCAAAATGATCTCCGAGGCGATGCAGAAGGTTGGTAATGAG
>DATHNE010000078.1:0-6010 GCA_035486355.1 Acetobacteraceae bacterium | reverse complement strand
GCCGTCGCCATCGGCATAGTTGTCGGGCAGCTTCTCGGTATTGCGCCGCCGTTCCCGCGACTGAATTTCGGGCTGCATCTTCCGCACCTGACGCTGCCGGGCTGGCGGGATATCGTGCATGGCACGATCTACGCCGTGCTGCCACAAATCCCGTTGACGTTGACGAATGCCATCATCGTGACCGCAGCCGTCTCGCGGCAGCTTTTTCCCAAGGAACTGCATCCGGTGAACGAGCGCAATCTTGCGATCACTACCGGCCTTGGCAACCTTCTCGCCGCGCCGTTCGGCGGCTATCTCATGTGCCACGGCGCAGGCGGCATCGCCGGTCATGTGCGCTTCGGCGCGCGCACCGCGACCGCGCCCGTGCTGATCGGCCTTGTGTTTCTCGTGCTCGGCGTCGGCTTCGGTGCGAGCGGCTATGCCCTGCTCAGAACGATTCCCGATGCGGTGTTGGGCAGCCTGCTCCTGTTCTCAGGCATCGAGCTGGCTCTGTCGTCGAAGCCGCGGGATTACCATGACGGTGAATTATTCCTGGTGTTGCTGATGGCCGCGATCGGTGTCGCCCTCAACCCGGCAGCCGCTTTTGTGGTCGGCCTGCCGATCGCCTACGGATTAAGACAGGGGTGGCTGAGGGTCTGAGTTTCCGTTGTTGTCGGTTCGCCGTCGACCCATCTCAGTCCCAAGCCGGCTTTACCGTTTCGGGCGGTGAACGTCTGCTATCAGGAGGTTACGACTCCGTCCAGAACGTCGTGGATGGGCGCGAGGCAGCCGGAGCCACACAGTGCTGAACGACCGCTTGCTGAATCGCCCGCTTGGCCGATCGAAGGCGACTTGGCTCGGTAGCTGCCGTGGCATACCGCGCGCGCAGTGTCAGCTTTCCCCCTGCCGCGCGCTTAAAGCTGCCGTTCCGGTACCGGACACTCCCGCTCATTCCGCTATGCGCCCATACCAACGCTTTTCGGGTCTGATCGCGCTGCTTCGAAGCGGCCGTTTGTTCAGCTTGCGGCAAGTCCGCTCAAGTTGCGCCGACAAGGCCCGGCCGAGCGGAACCTCGCTTCCGTCCACTAGCTATGATCGCAGCAGTCCTCGCCGCTCCAGGCCTCACGCGCTTCCTTGACGACGAAGCCCACGATCGCCAGCGACGTCACCGCGTCCACCCACGAGGCTCCTAGTACGAGATCGGCCAGCAAGCCAATAACAACAACGAGCGACAGCCACCCGCAGGTGATGCTCTCGGCAGCATCGGCGCGCATGGCGCGGCTGCCGAGTTGCGTGGCAATTGCGATCTTGCGTCGTGCCAGCACGGTCATGATCGGCATCGCAAGAATCACAACGATCAATCCCGGCAGCGAAAACGTCTCTCCGTGGCGCGTCCACAGACTCCATCCGGCTCCTGCGACGATGTAGGCCGCGAGGGCAAACAACAACGCACCACCGATCCTGCTGGCGGTTCGTTCGGCCCGCTCGGAAAACACCTGGCCGTGACGCAGCTCAATCGTGAGACGCCAGATGAGCACGCCGGCGGACGCCAACTCGATCGCGCTATCAAGCCCGAAGGCCATAAGTGTCAGGCTACCGGCTGCTACGCCGGCGCCAATCGCGACCACACCTTCGATCAGCATCCATGCGATCGTCATCCACTCAAGACGAAACGCCTGGCAGATCAGCGTGGTGCGCGCCGGTGTTAGCGATGGGACAGAAGGGGCGGAACCGCAGCATGTGTCGGTGCAGCCTTCCGCCATGGCAGCCTTCACCTGGTCACCATCCATGAAACGAATGCCTCCTCAGCACCGGCCTGACGCGATGATCACGTAGCGCCGCCCACGTCGGCTGACGAATACAAATGTCGACACACCCGATCATCGCCTCAGGCCGCCGTCTCGACGGGCAAGCCCGCCGCCTTCCACTCGGGAAAGCCGTCCTCCAGCCGCCTGACATTGAATCCCCGCGCGCGAAGCTCGGCGACGGCTTCAAATGACAGGACGCAGTACGGCCCCCGACAATACGCCACGATCTCCTGGCTGCGCGGTAGCTCGGCGAGTCGCTGCTCCAACTGGCGCAATGGAATGTTCAATGCGCCCGGCAGATGGCCGAGGCTGAATTCATCTTCGGGACGAACGTCGAGCAACATGACATCGCCTTCGTGCAGCCGCGCCACCAGCTCCCCGGCGGCGATCGGCTCCAGTTGATCACGGGCACGGAAATAGGCGGTGACGATGCGTTCCATCGACGCAATGGCATGCTCCGCAACGTGCCGCAGGGCACCCAGCAGCGACACAATATCCGTCTCGGCCTCATCGGCCAGGCGATACACCACGCGCTTGCCGTCACGCTGCGTGCTGACCAATCCCGCCCGCCGCAACTGCTGCAGATGCTGCGAAGTGTTCGCCACGGTGAGGCCCACCCGTTCGGCCAACGCATCAACGCTGCGCGGTCCCTGGGCGAGCTGCTCGATCAGCTCCACCCGGTGCTCGTGGCCCAGCGCCTTGGCGACCTCCGCGAGCGCCGCCCGGACGGCGCCAGCGGCAACACGGCTTGACATCGCTTCTCGCCTCATATCATATCATTCAATCGATACATTGAATGATAATTGTGATAGAGGTCAAGCCAATGCAAGGAGGCTCGATCCCCGGCGTCGCCGCCGAGCCGGCCATCCGGCTGGGTTTTTTCCTGGGCGTGCTGGTTCTGATGGCGCTGTGGGAAGCGCTGGCGCCACGCCGGCCGCAATCCATCAAGCGCGGTCTCCGCTGGCCGAATAACCTCGGGCTGGTCGTGATCGACACGCTGGTCGTGCACCTGTTGTTTCCGGTTGCCGCGGTCGGCATGGCGTTCCTCGCCCAAACCAAGGGCTGGGGTCTGCTCAACATCATCCCGGCTCCCGCGTGGTTGGCCATTTCAGCTTCCGTGCTTCTGCTCGATCTCACGATCTACTTCCAGCATGTCACATTTCACGCCCTCCCGCTGCTGTGGCGGCTGCATCGGATGCATCACGCGGATCTGGAATTCGACGTGACCACCGGGCTGCGGTTCCACCCGGGCGAGATTATCTTCTCCATGGTGATCAAGCTGGCGGCCGTCCTCGTGCTCGGCGCGCCGCCGCTGGCGGTGCTGATCTTCGAAGTGCTGCTCAACGCCACATCCATGTTCAACCACGGTAATGTCCGCTTGCCGTCCTGGCTCGATCGCCCGCTCCGTTTCGTCGTCGTCACACCGGAGATGCACCGTGTCCACCACTCGATCGACCGGCGCGAGACCGACAGCAATTTCGGTTTCAACCTGCCCTGGTGGGATCGCCTGTTCGGCACCTACCGCGCGCAACCGGCTTTGGGTCATCTTCGCATGACGCTTGGCATCAACCGGTTCCGCAATAAGCGGGAGCTGTGGCTGCACCGAATGCTGTGGCAGCCGCTGCGCGGCGATGCCGCGCGGATCCCCCAGGAGGCCAACACACCATGACGCGGATGCGCCTTGGCGTCGCGCTTGTGCTGACCGTCGCGGCGGCGTGGCTGCTGACACATCGCGAGCTGATCGACATTGGCACCATTGAACCGGCGCTGCGCTCGCTGGGACTCTGGGCCCCGCTTGGCTTTGTCGGCATCTACACGGCTGGCACGGTGCTGTTCTTTTCCGGGGCATTACTCAGCCTGGCGGGCGGTGCCTTGTTCGGTCCAGTTTGGGGTACGGTCTGGAACCTGCTTGGCGCCACGCTTGGGGCCACGGCCGCCTTCCTGCTCGCCCGCGGCATTGTCGGCGCGTGGGTGGCGCACCGCCTCGGGGGCGGGCTGCGACGCCTGGTTGATGGGGTCAGCACCGAGGGCTGGCGCTTCGTCGCGCTCATGCGGCTCGTGCCGCTGGTGCCATTCAACCTGCTCAACTACGCGCTCGGTCTGACGAAGATATCGTTGCCGGTTTATATCCTGACATCGCTCGTCTGCATGCTGCCGGGAGCCGTCGCCTTCACCTGGCTTGGCTACGCCGGCCGTTCGGCGGTGGCGGGGGATGCGGCAGCTCTGCGTTACGGGCTGCTTGGTCTTGGCGCGCTCGCGATCATCGCCTTCGTGCCACGGCTGTTCCGTCGGTTTCGTGCGAAGGAACCCGCCTGGATTGAGACCGCAGACTTGCAACGGCGACTGGCCGCGGGCGACGCGATTGTCATCGTTGACGTGCGTCAGCCTGAGGAATTCGTCATGCCACCCGGGCATTTGCCAGGTGCGATCAACGTGCCACTTTCTGAACTGGCTGATCGCTCGTCCGGCATTGCCGCGTGCAAACGATCGGTCGTCCTGGTCTGCAAGACCGACCGACGTTCTGCTCGCGCGGCAACAGAATTATTGGCCCGCGGATTACAGGATGTTGCTGTCCTTCGTGGTGGCACGGATGGGTGGCATCGACAGGGACTGGCCCTGGAGTGAACGGAGCGACCGATCAGACATTGCGATAGCGATGGAAAACCGCGGGCCACGACCGCTTTGGGTCAGAGGCGCCTGCCAACACTGATTGCCCGAATAGCAGGCTTGGGGCGAACGGGTGCCTTTGGCAATCCCCATAAGCAAGCGTCTGCTTGTTGCCCTCAATCACTCCAAAGCCACCGTTCCGCTTGCGGCCAACACCTGCCATTCTGGCGTACTCCCGTGGTGGCCGATCCTGGCTCGATAGGCGCTTCGCGATTGCTGCCACGTTGGATATCATTGATGACTTGGGTCAGGTCACCGCGACCAATGCTATTGGGGATAGCGGCGAAAGCGTCTTGGTCGTTTGCGGCAGATATGCATTCACTGAATTTGACGTACCACCTGGCATGGTGAGTTAACATGGTGAAATTGGAAGCATTTCGGATTGATGCCCAAGAATATATACGCGTCGGTGATATGGTGCACCGTACACCCGACGGACATACGATTACGTTGGCGCTTTGGCGCACTGACTGTGCCCGTTGCGGTTGTCCATTCACGTTCAGAACGGGAAAACGGGGCATCCCACAACGGCCAAATCGGCGATGTTCAGCATGCGCGAAGCCGCGTGTCCGAGCGCGCGCAGCACTAGTGCCGGCGACATTTTCAGACTTAACACGTCTGGCCAGCCCATCCACACCAGCCCGACTCTCACGCGGCACTGGCCGTTCGGATGCAGTGCTTCACGACCGTTTACACGAGCATACAGTGGCTGCCACCGGGCTTCTGTCTGATACGTAAGTTGCTTCTGTCGGCGATATCCGAACGTCGGTTTACGCCACTTATCCAGAGGATACAGAATTGGTGATCGTGTCGGATACAATCCAAATCATACCGATTGCGCTACCATTCGGATGATATCTTCAGCGACTGCCTAATCCAACGACCGCGGACCGTGCGGATCGTCATCGCGAACGTGATTGCGTTGGATGATATCTCGGCGCGCATAACGATAATGACACCCTGGGAACAGCGCATTCGTCACCACCCCCTTGGTCCAGTACATCGAGGTCACACCGCCGGCCAAAAGCCACGGCACCGAACACCAGCAATAGCGTGCCGTCACCACGATGTTTACAGGGGCGTTCACAACCGATGATCATGCTGGATATCGCGCGGCGTCAGTTGGGGACGATAATCCGCTGTCCGCTGCGCTGCCAATGATTGGCCACGGCGGTGCAGCGCTTCGGTACCAATGATCTCAAGACCGGTGCAGCTCGTGCCTGTCCGCGTGCCGGCGGCGCGCCCGTCTCGCCCATTCGTTTCCACGCCGTCCGCGAGGTCGTTGGCACGCGTTGGCACGCGCGACAGTGCATTGTACGTCTAACTCTCTTGCTACTGTTGCCCTGAGTAGTACCTGCAATGGTGAAACACGCGTGCCATCGCGTGCCAGACAATCGCCACGATCACCACGTGGGCGCCTCCCCGTCGTCCGGCGGCGGCACATCATCGCTTGCGGGGTGGCCAGGTGGCGGGCCGTCGGACGGGGCGGGCTTGGGCTTGGGCGGGGTGAGTAGCCCAACCCCTTTGTAATAGCCTGGGCGCCCTTGTTGGCCCTC
>DATHNE010000077.1:0-12333 GCA_035486355.1 Acetobacteraceae bacterium | reverse complement strand
AATCCGTTTTCGTAAAGCGACGAAGCACGAGGTGAGACGCTATGCCGAATCCTAAAATGTCGCGGGATGCCGCGCGTGCTAGGGCGCGCGAAGCACTCGGAGCCATGACCGACGAGGAGCACAAGGCGATCACCGAGGCGGCACTCGCCGATCCGGACGCTCGACCGCTCGACGAAGAACGTCTCGCCCGGATGCGGCCGGCATCTTCCGCCGACGCCGCCGATATCAAGCGCCGCCTACGTGGCCGGCCACGCGCGCAAACGCCCAAGCACCTGGTGAGCCTCCGGCTCGATCCGGACGTGGTCGCGCGCTTCCGGGCAACGGGACCGGGATGGCAGTCGCGTATCAACGAGGTGCTGCGGGAGCATCTGCCGGAGGTGTCGAAGTAGGGGCGATCTTGTTACCGGAGGCGGGCGCGGAAGCGTGTTAACCGACGTGCGGCCGACGACGATCGGATAGGGTATCGCGTCGCGGCGCAGGATGGCGGCCATGACCGACGATGATGATCACTTTGTCTACGCCATCACCCTATCACATGGAGTGCATTCAGGCGATACGCTGACCGGAAAGTCGCGATTCAGCGGTGCAAAACCGCCTGATTGCCTGGGACAGAGATTTGCTTTGGCGAAGCACTATGTCTACGCCATAGCACTATGACGTCAAGGCATCGTCAGTCCGCGAGACCCATGACGAAGGCCAGTGCGATGTTGAGACGTCCGATGTCATCGTCGTCGAGACGACCTATCGGCTGTCCGATCCGCGGCCGCCGCACGGTGACAGGCTTGTCCGCCATTATTTGGGAGCGCGCCCGCAAGCCGTTTCCCCGGCTTGGATCGATCGTGACGCGAAAGTCCGGTGCCTCGACGACCTCCGACGTCATCTGGCAAATGACGACCGAGGCGTGGGTTTCCGGAAACGCGTCGGTCTGAACAACGACCGCAGGTCGTGGGTTTCCATAATCACCAGCCGCCGCCACGATCACAACGTCACCGCGTCTCATTGCCCGCTTGGCGATCGGGTGCGCCGAACTCGGAAACCGCCTCAATCCAATTCAGCGCTTCGTCCTCCCTGCTGTGAACCAGACGGGCGACCTGAACGGCCACGCCTCGGCGGACCGATTGCAAACGCGAGTCCGGAACAACGAGGCGCAGTTCGCGCAAGCCCCTCTTGGTCCGTCGCTCGCGCATCATCCTCATTCGCTCGGCGGGTGACGGCATCCCAATCTCCTCCGTCAGCCAACCGCGGCGGCGTAACGCGTTACGCGCCTGTCAGCAATGGCGGAACTACCCACAGACATTGGCGGCGGGATAGAGGATGGCGTAGCGCGCCATAGCGTGGATTTGGCGTCCCCGGCGGGATTCGAACCCACGGCCCCAGGATTAGGAATCCTGTGCTCTATCCAGCTGAGCTACGGGGACACGCCAACGCCAGGCGCAGCCGCGTGGTCGATTAGGCCGAGCGCACACCGCTTTGCAAGGCCCAGGCACCCCGCTTGACGCGACCTGACCGCTTGGTCGCATCTTGCGCCGCCGAGAGAGCCAGGACGCAGACGATGGATGCCCAAACCACGGAGTTCGACTTCTGTGCAACCGTGTCGCCCGCAGACCGCGCCGCGCGCGCCGACCGCCAGTTAGCTGCGCTGGCCGCGCGCGAGGCCGCAGTCCACGCCTTCGTCCGCCATGATGCCGCAGCCGCACGACAGCACGCCGCCGATGGCCCGCTGGCCGGCGCGCTAATTGGGGTCAAGGACATCATCGCGACCGAAGCCTTCCCCACGCGCTACGGCATCGACACCACCGAAGAGGTCGGTGTTCGCCACGACGCGTGGTGCGTCGCCCGTGTGCGTCAGCTCGGCGCCACGATCCTCGGCAAGACCGTGTGCACCGCCTTCGCCTATCCGAAGCCTGGCCCGACCACCAATCCGCACGACGCCCGGCGCACGCCTGGCGGCTCCTCCAGCGGCTCGGCGGCCGCAGTCGCGGCCGGCTTTGTCAGCTTCGCCCTCGGCACGCAGACCGCGGGGTCGACCATCCGCCCCGCATCCTATTGCGGCGTCGTCGGCTTCAAGCCGACGTTCGGCCTGCTGCCCACTGAAGGCATCCAACCGATTGCCACCACGCTCGATCATGTTGGCGTGTTCGCCAACTCACCGCGCGATGCGTGGTACCTCACCAGCGCCATGATGGGGCCGCGGCCCCAGATCGCTGCGCCGCGCCGGCCGCGCCGCCTGTTGCAGCTACGCCTGCCCGCGGAGCTGCCGCAACACGATGCGTATCCACAGCGGATGGACGCGTTGGCCGCGGCGCTGCGAGACGAAGATATCACGGTCGACGAATGCGACCTGCCGTTTCCTGTCGCGGATTTTCGCACGCTGCAGCAGGAACTTTGTTATTGGGAAGCCGCGCGTATCCTGATGGTGCCAGGGACGGTACGTCTGGCGCCGGAGCTGCTGGCCCTGCTCGGCCCCTACCGCGATCGCGACGAAGCTGCCTACGCCGCCACGCGCCGCCGCCGCGAAACTTACCAGGCCCAGTTCGATCCGCTTGCGTGCCAATACGACGCGATCCTGATGCCGTCCGCCACCGGTGCGGCCCCCCCCGTCGCAAACACCGGCGACGCGGTGATGAACCGGTTCTGGACCGCACTGCACGTTCCCACGCTCAACGTGCCATTCTGGCGCAACGACGAAGGCCTGCCGCTCGGCCTGCAACTGATCGGCCCGCTTGGCGCCGATCGTGCCCTGGTCGAGGTCGCACAGTGGTTCCACTTGCGGCACGACCGTGCGCGATGAATTTCCGCCAGTTCGAGGCGCTGTATTGGATCGCGCGCCTCGGCAGCTTCCACGCCGCGGCGCGGCATCTGCACACCTCGCAACCCGCGATCTCCGCTCGCATCCGCGAGCTGGAGCACGAACTTGGCGTGACCTTGTTCGACCGCTCCGAGCGCAAGGCACGTCCGACGCCGAAGGGTCACGAGCTGCTGCGCTACGCCGCGCAGATGATGGCGATCGCCGCCGAAATCCGCCAACGCGTCGGCACGCGCGAGGCGCTGGCCGGTCGCGTGCGCCTCGGCGTGCCGTCGATCTCGGCGCTGACCTGGCTGCCGCGGCTGCTGGAGCAGGTGGCGCGCACCTATCCCGGCCTGATCGTCGAATTCAGCGTGGAATCCAGCGAAGTGCTGGATGAACAGATGCAACAAGGGCTGCTGGATGTCGCGGTGCTCGCGGGTCCGGTTGTCTCGCCCAAGGTCACCACCGAATCGCTTGGCCATGTGGCGCTCGCCTGGCTGTGCAGCCCGCATCTTGACCTGGCACCACGCATGCTCGGCGCGGCCGACCTCGCGCTGTGGCCGGTGATCACCGATCGTCCCGGCTCGCACCTGCACGCCGCGGCGATGGACTGGTTTCGCGCCGAGGGTGTCGAACCGACGCGCCATCACGGCTGCTCCAGCCTGCCGACCCGGATCCAGTTAGCGGTGCAGGGTGTCGGCATTGCGTTGGCCTCGCCTTCGGCGGCCAGCCGTGAGCTGTCGCACGGCACGTTGCGGGTGGTGGAGACGGCGCGGCCGCCGCCATCGCTGGAATATGTCCTGGCGTATTCCACCGTCGGGCTGGAGACCGGCGGCCGTCTGGTCGCCGACATCGCCAAGGCGCTGATCGCGCAGAAACCGGATCTGCAAGCCTATTATTCAGCGATCGGTATCGAGACCGATAATGTAATTCTATCGTTCAACGAAAAAATCGCCGAGTTCGACAAAACAACTTGACCATTCATTCGCACTCTTCCTAGCGTCAGCTCGGGTACGGGGAGGGGTTGGATCATCATGCGAAGCAGCCTGTGGTTGTCGGCTGGCATGGCTCTGACATTCGCGGCCACGATCCCAGCGCGGGCGTCGGAGATTCGCGTCGGCTACACGCAGGACGCGTTGACACTCGACCCGGCCAATCCGGGCAATCGCGATACCGAAACGATCATCCGCAATATGTATGACGGGCTGCTGACGCGGGACTCGCAGATGCGCGTGGTGCCGGAGCTGGCGGAGAGTTGGAAGCAGATCGACCCGGTGACCTACGAGTTCCATCTCCGCGACGGCGTGCGTTTCCATGATGGCTCACTGATGACCGCCGAGGACGTGAAATTCACCTTCGAACGGGTGATGAGCGGCAAGATCGGCGGCATGACCAACCCGCGCAGGGACCTGCTCGGGCCGTTGAAAAGCATCGAGATCGTCGATCCGCATACGGTTCGTTTGGTGCTGAGCGCGCCGTGGCCGCTGCTGCCGGCGATGCTGCCGTTCCAGGAGATCGTCAGCGAGGCCTTCGTCAAGAAGGTTGGTGACGCGGGCATGGTCACGCAGGAGGACGGCACCGGCGCCTTTCAGCTCAAGGAATGGGTGCGCGGGGATCGCATCGTGATGGAGCGATTCACGGGCTATTATGGAGGTTCATCCGCCATCCCGCCGATGGGGCCCGCGAAGGTTGATCGTGTCATCTACAAGGTGATGCCAGACAATGCGTCGCGCGTCGCCGCGCTGCTGGCGGGCGATCTCGACATCATCAACAATCTGCCGGTGACTGCGATCAATCAGGTGCGTGCCAATTCAGGCACCACGGTGATGACGGTTAACGGCACGCGCAGCTTCTTCCTGGCGATCAACAACAACAGGCCGCCGTTCACCGACGTGCGCGTGCGTCAGGCGCTAAATCACGCGGTGGATCGCAAGCTGATCATCGCCAAGCTGATGAACGGCCTGGCGACGCCGCTGAATGGTGTGTTGAGCCCCGATGCGTTCGGCTTCGATCCGAACCTGGCGGAATACAAATACGACCCGGCGCAGGCGAAGACGTTATTGGCGCAGGCCGGTGCGTCGAACCTGTCGCTGACGCTGGACACGGATGGGGCATCGAAGGACGTCGCCGAGGCCATCGCATCGATGATGTCGCGCAGTGGCATCACCGCTAAGGTGCAGGTCTGGGAAACCGCGGTGATCGTCCCGATCTGGGGCAACGCCGAAAAGCGCAAAGACCATGACCTGTTCCTGACGTCGTGGGGGAACGCATCGCTTGATCCGTCGGACATCATGATGCCGTCGGTGCATGGCGGCGGCCGCGGCAACCGTGCGGGATATGAGAACAAGGAGGTCGACAAGCTGCTCGACCAAGCGGAGCTGGAGACCGATCAGGCGAAGCGGCGCGAGATCTACGTAAAGGTGCAGGAGATGGTGCACAACGACGCGCCGTGGGTGTTCTTGTGGCTGCCGCAGGATGTGTATGGCGTGTCAAAGCGGCTGGTCGGGTTCAAGCCGTCAGGGGATGGGAAGATCTATTTATCGCGGGTGTCGGTGAAGTGACGGCAAGGCGCGCCCACGCGCCGCATCGTCACGCCAGGCGAAGGCCTGGCATCCACGCCTTGCGGCACGGAACCAGTCGATGCCGGTGCCAGTTGGCGCAAAGGCGTGGATGCCGGGGCTAAACCCCCGGGATGACGATGATGCGTATACTCCAACGTCTGTTGCACCTGATCCCCGTACTTCTCGGCACAACTCTCGTCGTCTTCGCGATGACCGCGGCGACACCGGGCGACCCCGTGCAGGTCATGCTGGGTGACCAGCGTGTCACGCCGGAGCAGGTCGAGGCGCTCCGTCACGACATGGGCCTGGATCTTCCGTGGCCGGAACGCATGGCCAGTTTTGTCTGGCGCGCCATGCACGGCGATTTCGGCCTCAGCTTTTTCCATCGGCGCCCGGTGATCGATGTCATCGCCGATCGCCTGCCCGCCACGATCGAACTGACCCTGGCGGCGACGCTACTGGCCTTGCTGATCGGCATTCCGCTCGGCCTGTTCGCCGGCGTGCGTCGCGGCAAGCTCAGTGATCGTATCGCCAGCGTGTCGGCCTTGCTGGGCGTCTCCCTGCCGGGGTTCTGGCTCGGCTTGCTGCTGATGCTGTTGTTTTCCGTCACGCTGCATTGGTTCCCGGTGTCGGGGCGTAGCGGCTACAGCGATGAGCCACCCGCGGTGACGCATCTGCTGCTGATCGACACCCTGCTCGCGCGCGATCCGCAGGCATTCCTGGGCGCCTTGCGTCATCTCGCGCTGCCGGCGCTAACCCTTGCCCTGCCGATGGCAGCGGTGCTGATGCGCGTCACCCGCGCCGCGGTGATCGACGTGATGCGCACCGACTACGTGCTGTTCGCCCAGGCGAAGGGCCTGTCGCGCGCGCGTGTGCTGGGCTTGCACGTATTGAAGAACGCGCTCGCGCCCACCATCAGCGTCACCGCGATCGAGATCGGCGCGCTGCTCGGCGGCAACATGATCGTCGAGTCGATCTTCGCCTGGCCTGGTGTCGGCCGGCTGGTGGTGGAGGCGATCTTCGCGCGGAACTATCCGCTCGTGCAGGCCGCCGTGCTGCTGTACGCCGTGGTGTTCGTAGTACTGAACACGCTCGCTGATCTGCTCTACAGCGTCCTCAACCCTCGGATCAGCGCATGAGCGCGAGCGTCGCTGCTTCGCCGACCGCCCTCGGCTTACGTCGGCTGTGTGCCGATCACGTCAGCACGCTCTGCATCGGCGTCGTGGTGTTCGCCGGACTGGTCGCGCTGGCCGCACCCTGGATCGCGCCGCACGATCCGGCCGACGCCGATTTGATGCGCCGCCTGCAGCCGCCCGTGTGGCAGGATGGCGGCGATTGGTCCTATCCGCTCGGCTGCGACGGGTTGGGGCACGATATGCTGTCGCGGCTGATCTTCGGGGCTCGCGTGTCGCTGGGTGTTGGCTTCGGTGTGGTCGCCGCGTCGACGGTGATCGGCACGCTGCTGGGCATGCTTGCCGGCTTCGCGCGCGGTGCGCTGGATGCGGTGCTGTCGCGCATCGCCGATGTGCTGCTGGGTTTTCCGTACCTCGTCTTCGCCATCGGCTTGATGGGCATGATGGGCCCTGGCCTTTCCAACATCGTGCTCACCCTGGTGCTGAAGGAATGGGTGGTGGCCTTCCGTGTCGCGCGCGGCGAAACCCTGGGCGCGCGCGAACAGGATTACGTCGAGGCATCGCGGGCACTGGGATGTCGTCCGCTGCGCATCCTGCGCGAGGAGATCCTGCCCAACATCCTTTCACCCGTGCTCGTCGTCGCGACGATCCGCACCGCGCAGGTGATCATCATGGAGGCCAGCCTGTCGTTCCTCGGCCTGGGTGTGCAGCCGCCCGCGGTGTCTTGGGGCGCGATGGTGGCCGATGGGCGTGAGTTCCTCGCCGACGGCTGGTGGGTCGCGACCTTGCCGGGTGTGGCGATTCTGATCGTGGTGCTGGCGATCAACCTCGCCAGCCAAGGCGCGCGCGAGGCCTTCGATCCGCGGTTGCATCGATGAGCGACACCTCCATCCTCCGGATCCGCGATCTCAGCGTGACGTTCCCCGGCGATGCGGGCGTTGTGCACGCGGTCGATGGCGTCGATCTTGATGTACGGCGCGGCGAGTGCCTGGGTGTCGTCGGCGAGTCGGGTTCCGGCAAGACCGTGACCTTTCTCGCCACACTCGGCCTGCTCGCACCGCCGGCGCATGTGGCCGCAAGTTGCCTGTCCTGGCAAGGCACCGATCTGCGCGGCCTATCGCAAGCAGCCTGGCGTGCGCTGCGCGGCCGCGACATCGCGTTGACCATGCAGGATGCGCTCACCGCGCTGAATCCCGCGTTGACTGTGGGCACGCAAATCATCGAGGTACTTGCCGCGCATGGTGATCTACCCTCGACCGCCGCGCGGCGCACGCGCGCGGCAGAGCTGTTGCGCCTGGTTGGTATTGCCGATCCAGTACGACAGTTGGGCGCCTATCCGCATGAGCTGTCGGGTGGCATGCGCCAGCGCGTGATGATCGCCGTGGCGCTCGCGTGCGGGCCGAAGCTGCTGATCGCCGATGAGCCGACCACCGCGCTCGATGTTACGGTACAGGCCCAGGTGCTGGAGTTGCTGGATTCGTTGCGTGCCGAGCTGGAGCTGAGTCTTGTGCTGATCACGCACAATCTTGGCGTGGTCGCCGCGCATTGTAACCGTATCGCGGTGATGTATGCCGGGCAGGTGGTGGAAATCGGTCCGACAGCACGGGTGATCGATCGGCCGGCGCATCCCTACACCGCCGCGCTGCTGGACTGCCTGCCGCGATTGGATCGTCTCGATGTGACGCTGCGACCCATCCAGGGCAGCATTCCCAATCTGACGCATCTGCCGCCGGGTTGTCGGTTTGCGGCGCGCTGCACGTCGCGTGTTGCCGCATGCGATCTACCGCAGTCGATGCGCAATGTTGGCGTGGACCACGCGGCCCGTTGCCATCTCGCGAGGGTGGCATGACCGCGCCCCGTCCGCTGGTCGACCTACGCGGTCTCAGCCGACACTTCGATGTGCGCCGTGGCGTGGCGGATCTGTTGTCCCGTCGGCCCGCCGCACAGCTGCGCGCAGTCGCGGATGTGGACCTGACCATTGCGCGCGGTGAATGCCTCGGCCTGATCGGCGAGAGTGGCTGCGGCAAATCCACCCTCGGCCGTCTCGCACTGCGTCTTCGCGAACCGACGTCCGGCAGCGTTTGTTTCGATGGCATCGATCTCGCCAGCCTCGACGCGAGGTCGCTCGCCGCGCTGCGCCCGCGCATGCAGATCGTCTTCCAGGACCCTTACGCCTCGCTCAATCCGCGCCGCAACGTGGAGCAGATCGTCGGCCTGCCGCTGCGCCTGCATACGCAATTGTCGGCACCGGCACGACGGGTCCGCGTCATCGAAGCACTGACATGGGTCGGGCTTGGTGCCGCCCATCTGCACCGCTATCCGCATCAGTTCTCAGGTGGCCAACGCCAGCGCATCGGCATTGCCCGCGCGCTGGTGTTGCATCCTGACTTCGTCGTCTGCGACGAACCGGTCTCCGCGCTTGATGTATCGGTGCAAGCTCAGATCGTTGAACTGCTCGCCGGCTTGCGCCGCAAGCTCGGTCTCGCCTATCTGTTCATCTCGCACGACATCGCCGTGGTCGCGCATGTCAGCGACCGCATCGCCGTGATGTATCTCGGCCGCATCGTCGAACTCGGTCCCGCCCGCGCGGTCGTCACCGCACCGCGCCACCCCTACACCCAAGCGCTGCTATCCGCGGTGCTCGAGGTGCATGCGCCCAGGTCAACCCGCATGCGCCTGACCGGCGAGCCACCATCGCCGTTGTCCCCGCCCACGGGCTGCGCTTTCCACCCGCGCTGCCCGCACGCGCAGGAAATCTGCCGCACCACACCGCCAATCTTGACCGGCACGGCATCCGGGCATGCGGCCGCCTGCCACTTCGCCGGTTCGTTCACCACCACCTCCGCACGATTGGAGACCGTTCCATGAAGTCTATGAAGATAATCTCGCCCAACGGGCATCTTGGCTTCGCGCCGTTGAAGCCCGAGAGTTTCGCCATCGGGGTCGATGCGCGGCCGGACTATATCGGTGCCGACTCCGGTAGCGACGATGTCGGACCGGTGCCGCTTGGCAGCGACACCTCAACCAGTCCGGTCGGCTGGCAGACCCATGATCTGGAACAGATGCTGCTGGCGTCACGCCGCATCGGCGTGCCGATGATCATCGGCTCCGCGGGTGACACCGGCACTAACAGTCGCGTGGATCTCTATCTCAGCATCATTCGCGACCTGGCGCGCAAACATAAGCTCAGCCCATTCAAACTGGGTTGGTACTATTCGGACGTCCCCAAGGATCGCTTGCGCGCCGCGATCGAGAGCGGTGAAGACGTCGCTGGCCTCGATGGGCGCCCGTCCCTGACGCTGGAGGAGCTTGAGGCCACCGATCACATCGTCGCCATGGCCGGCGTGCACCCGTACATCAAGCTACTGCGCCAGGGCGCCGATGTGATCATCGGTGGCCGCAGCAGCGATTGCGCGGTGTTCGCCGCACCCGCCATTCATCATGGATTTCCTGAAGCGCTGTCCTATTATCTTGGCAAAGTGCTTGAATGCGCCTCGTTCTGCGCCGAGCCATATGGCGCGAAAGAAACCGTGCTGGGCGAGATCAGTAACGAGGATGTGCGCGTCACCGCGATGCATCCCGACCAGCGATGCACCATCGCATCGGTCGCCGGCCACGCGATGTATGAACGGTCCAATCCGTTCTTCGAATACGTCGCCGGCGGCCGGCTCGACATGACGCACTGCAACTACGAGCAGGTCGATCCGCGCACCACCCGCATCACCGGCCCGACCTTCGAACCGGCGCCGCAGTTCCGTGTCAAACTGGAAGGCTCAGGCAAGGTCGGCGAGCGCTATGTCGGTCTGGTCGGCATCCGCGATCCCTATTCCATCGCGAATGTCGACCGCATGATTGATTGGGCCAAGCAGCAGGTGCGCGAACGTTTCGGCAATGCGCAGTACGAGCTGCACTACACCGTGTATGGCCGCGACGGCGTGATGGGCGCGATGGAGCCAAAGCACGACCACGCGCCGCACGAGATCGCCGTGCTGGTGCAGGGCGTCGCGCCAACCAAGGAGATGGCCGAGGAAGTCGCGCTGATCGGCACGCGGCAGATGTTCTATGCCCGTCTGCCGGAGGTGAAGGGCACCGCCGGCTCCGTCGCCTTCCCATTGGACGAGGTGATGCGCGCCAGTCCCGCCTATCGCTGGACCCTCAATCACACCTACGCGGTGCCGGACGGCCTCACGCTGCATCAGACGCATCTCGAAACGGTCGGAGCCTAGACCCATGACCAAGACGCTTGCCGAACTGGCAAAAACCGTCCGCAGCAAGAACGCGGGCGTGGACAAGATCACCTTCGACATCATCTTTTATGACCGTGCCACGTATGAGCACGTGAAGCAGGCGAAGGTGCTGACCCGCGACAGCATCACCGCGCTGTATGGCATTCCTGACTCGCGCATCTCCGACTTCGTCGAGTTCGACCCGGGGTGCGCGATCAAGTTCACGATCTACCGCACCGCCCCCAGCGGCAGTGCCGGGGATCCGGATATCTTTGGCGCGCAACAATATGCCCCGCTGCTGGGGATTGAGGTGCCGGGGATGTGACACCCGGGAGGCCGTTGAGTTCTGACGCGTTCCCGTCATACCTGCGACAGCAGGGATCCATGGGATGTCCCGGTCTTTGGAGCCCTATCGTGGATGCCTGCCTTCGCAGGCGTGAGGAGGATGGATGGGACGCGATGGCCGGTGGTGTGGACACCGGTAAGACTGGCTGGCCTTCCTCACCGCTTCAGCGCTCAGCGGCGAATTCGACGCACCGGCCAAGAACTGGGGACTGGTCGGTGCCCGACCGGAATTCGAGCAAGTTGGGACGAGTGGTACCACGACGTCCCGAACGACGCCGCGGCTGACCTACCGGTCACAGCGGTGGCGGCTATGTCGGTAAGTACCTGTTGACCATCTTCTACTCGTTAGTCCTCAGCCGGAAGCGCTGTATCTTTCCGGTCTGGGTCTTCGGCAGGGCGTCCAGGAATTTCACCGCGCGCGGATATTTGTAGGGTGCGATCATTGCCTTGACGTGATCCTGCAGTCGCTTCCGTGTCGCGTCATCGGGCAACACACCTGCCTTTAGTACGACATGCGCTTGGACGATCTGGCCACGTTCGGCGTCGGCCGCGCCAACGACCGCGCATTCCTCGACGTCGGTACAAGCAAGGAGCGCGGCTTCGACTTCGGGCCCAGCGATGTTGTAGCCAGACGAGATGATCATGTCGTCCGAGCGTGCAACGAAGTGGAAGAAGCCGGCCTCGTCCTGCACGAAGGAATCGCCCGTTAGGTTCCAACCGTTGCGGACATACGCTTGCTGGCGCTTATCGGCGAGATAACGACACCCCGTCGGGCCACGCACGGCCAGGCGGCCGACCGTGCCACGTGGTAGCTCGTTCATATCGTCGTCGACGACCCGCGCTTGATAACCCGACACGGGCTTCCCGGTCGTACCCGGGGCCATGTCGTCGACGCGATTCGAGATGAAGATATGCAGCATCTCCGTCGCACCGATCCCATCGAGGATCGGCTTCCCGGTCTTGCGTATCCATTCATCGAAGACCGGCGCAGGCAGCGTCTCACCGGCGGACACCGCGATGCGGAGCGACGACAGGTCCGCCCCCTGGTCCATCGCCTGCAACATAGCACGGTAGGCGGTCGGCGCGGTGAAGCTGATTGTCGCCCGGTAAGTCTGAATGATCTCGATCATGTTCGGTGGCGACGCGTTCTCCAGAAGTGTCGCAGCGGCGCCGAAACGAAGCGGAAAGATTGCCAAGCCACCCAGTCCAAAGGTGAAGGCGAGGGGTGGTGATCCAACGAACACATCATCTGGCGTCACGCGGAGCACTTCCTTTGCATA
>DATHNE010000076.1:0-32962 GCA_035486355.1 Acetobacteraceae bacterium | reverse complement strand
CCCGGCGGCACGGCAGGTGGCATTGCTGGATGCGCAAGCGGATGCGTGGGTGGCGGCGCCACCGGCCGATCGGGTGCTGATGGCCGGCACCACGGGTGCCATACCGGCTGTGGCACGGCTGGCGCGGGTGATCGTGGGCCTGTCGACGGGCGCCGTGGTGCTGCCGGGATTGGACACCGCGATGGCGGAGGCGGCGTGGGATGCACTGGAAGATTCACATCCACAGGCCGGGCTGCGCCGGTTGTTGCATGGGCTTGGAGCGACGCGGGGTGATGTCCGGCCGTGGCCGGTGGTGCCGGACAGCGACGTGCCGAAGGCACGGGCTACCACGCTCAGTCGAGCACTGCTGCCCGGCAAGGCCCTGGATGATTGGACCGGGAGCGGACCGGTCGAGATCAACGGTCTTTGCCGCCTGAGCGCCGCAGACCAGCAGGAAGAAGCCGCCGCCATCGCGCTGGTGTTGCGCGAGGCGCTGGTGACGCCAGGGCACCGTGCCGCGCTGGTAACGCCGGATCGCGACCTGGCCGGGCGCGTGGCCACGGAGCTGGCACGTTACGGCGTGGTAGCGGATGACAGCGCAGGCGAACCGCTTGGCGCGACGCCGCCGGCGGTGTTCCTGCGGCTGCTCGCCGTTGCGCTGGCGGAGCATTTGGCACCGGTGCCGCTACTGGCCGTGTTGAAGCATCCGCTTGCTGCAGCCGGGATGTCGCCAGCCGCGTGTCGGGCTGCGGCGCGGGCGCTGGAACTGGCGTGCCTGCGTGGGCCGCGTCCGCGCGCCGGGCTGCCGGGGCTGCGGCTGCTGGTGGAGAAGGCTTCGGACCCGGAGGGGCCGGCGCTGCTGACGCGGCTGGAAGCGTGCCTCGAACCAGCGCTGCGCATGG
This sequence comes from Acetobacteraceae bacterium, assembly GCA_035486355.1. Taxonomy (GTDB): domain Bacteria; phylum Pseudomonadota; class Alphaproteobacteria; order Acetobacterales; family Acetobacteraceae; genus Palsa-883. The sequence continues at coordinate 32,081 of DATHNE010000076.1, read as the reverse complement.
ATATCACGCGCACCGCGTCGCCGATGCAGATGTTGGCGGCACTGATTGATAGTGCGGAACGACTGGCCGCGACGGAAGAGCTGCCGGGCCCCGCCCGGCTGTGGGCGGCGGAGGAAGGTGAGGCGCTGGCGACCAGGTTGGCGGCGGTGCAGGACGCGCTGCCGGCAATTGGCGACCAGCCGCACGGCATCCTGCCGGGCCTGCTGGACGCGGTGTTGGACGGGCAAGTGGTGCGTACCCGCCGCGCGCTGCGCGGCGGCGCGACGACCGAGCACCCGCGCGTGTTCATCTGGGGCATGCTGGAGGCTCGGCTGCAATCGGCCGAGGTGATTGTGCTGGGCGGGCTGGTGGAAGGCGTGTGGCCGCCCCTGGTGGAGCCGGGACCGTGGCTGTCGCGCCCGATGCGGCAGACGATGGAGCTGCCGTCGCCCGAGGAAGTGGTGGGCCAGACCGCGCATGATTTCACCCAGGCGGCGTGCGCGGCACCAACGGTAGTACTGTCCTGCCCGCGCCGGCGCGATGGCGCGCCGGCCGTGCCGGCGCGCTGGTTGACACGGCTGGAGACGTTCCTGGCCGGACGGAGCCGATCGCTGCCGGAACATCCAGCCGCCGCGTGGGCTCGGCAGCTCGATCGGCCGCTGGGGGGCCGCGACCTGTTCCACCGCCGCAACCTCGACCGCCGGTGGTGTTGCGTCCGAACAAGCTGAGCGTCACCGAGATCGAGACCTGGCTGCGTGATCCGTACGCGATCTACGCGAAGCACGTGTTGAAGCTACGGCCGCTGGACGCGCTGGATCAGGAGACTGACGCGGCAGATTATGGCCAGGTGGTGCACGCCGGGCTGCACCGGTTCCTGCGCGCGCACGGCACCGCATGGCCACCGAACGCCGCTGCGTTGCTGCGCGAGGCGTTATCGTACGCCCTGTCGGAGACGCAGCCGCGCGAGGCGTTGCGCGCGTGGTGGTCGCCACGGCTCGATCGCATTGCTGCGTGGGTTGCGGAGACCGAAGCCACGCGCCGCGCCACTGCGCCGCCGCTGGCGATTGCATCGGAGGCGGAAGGGATTTGGCGGCTGCCAATCGCCCGTGGCTTCGATCTGACCGGGCGGGCGGATCGGTTGGAATTACGCGCGGAGGGGCGGCTCGCCATTCTGGACTACAAGACGGGCACGCCGCCGAGCCAGACCGAGGTAGAGGCAGGGTTGGCGCCGCAATTGCTGCTGGAAGCGGCGATGGCCGAAGCGGGCGCGTTCAAAGGCGTGGCGGCCGCCCGGGCGACCGAGCTGATCTATTGGCAGCTGTCGGGCGGGTTCGATCGCGGATCGAGTGTGACGCTGTTCAAGGGGGATGCGGCCGCGATTGAGGCCGCGGTCGCGGAGGCGGCGAGCGCGTTGCAACGGCTGATCGCCACGTTTGATGATCCGGCGCGGGCGTATCTGTCGCACCCGCATCCAGCACGGACACCGCGGTTCGCGGAGTACGCGCAGTTGGCGCGGGTCGCGGAATGGTCGGCCGGGGGAGACGGGGAGTGAAGCGCGGATCGCGTAAACCTCTCCGGCAGGCGCGGGAGAGGTCGGTGCGCGAAGCGCACCGGCTGAGGGCTCGCCCCGCTCACCTCACCCGCATCGCGGCGCTTCGCACCCTCTCCCGCGGCGCGGGAGACGTGGACGACAGGACATCATGACCCTCTCCCCTCGCCAACGCGCCAATGAGGAACAGCGCCGTGCCGCCGATCCGGCCGCGTCAGCGTTCGTTGAGGCGTCCGCAGGGTCCGGCAAGACAAAGCTGCTGACCGATCGGTTGCTGCGACTGATGCTGACCCCCGTCGGTTCGGGGTGGATCGCACCACAACGCATCCAATGCCTGACCTTCACCAAGGCCGCGGCGGCGGAAATGTCGGTCCGGTTGCAGAACACACTTGGAACCTGGGTCACGTTGGACGATGCGGCACTCGACGCCAGGCTGACGGACCTCGACCTCACGCCCATTGACACGTTGCGCAAGAAGGCGCGCGCGCTGTTCGCCGATGTGCTCGACCTGCCCGGCGGCATGCGCATCGGCACCATCCACGCCTTCTGCCAATCGCTACTGCGGCGCTTTCCACTGGAAGCCGCGCTGTCACCGCATTTCCGGCTAATGGACGACCCCGACGCGGCCGATGCGTTGACCGAAGCGCGCGAGGACATGCTGGCGCGCGCCAGCAGTGCGCCGATGCGCCAGGCCCTCGCGCTGCTCGCCGGTCTGGCCTCCGCCCAGCAGTTCGGTCACCACGTCGTCGCGTTGCAGACGGATCGCGCGCGTTTGCAACATGCCTTGGCGCTGGGCACCGACCTCGCTGCCGCGCAACGCCGCGCACTGGGCGTGACCGCGGCGAGCGATGCGGAGATCCTGGCCCACGCAGTGAACTGGCCAAGTGAACCGCGTCTGCGCCGGGCCGCCGAGTTCGTGCTGGCGAACGGGTCGCCCTCGGTCGCCGCGCGAGCGGAACGCATCCTGGGCTGGCTGTCGCTCGATGCCCAGACCCGCACCGAATTCTGGGACAGCTGGCGCGAGGAATTTCATACCAAGGCCGGCCAGGCGCGTGCCGCCGGGGCATTCGTCAATGCCAATCTGTCCAAGGCGCAACCCACCCTGTCCGAGCCGTATCTCGACGAAGCGGCGCGAATCGACGCGGTGGAAGACAATCGCCGCGCGCTGTCGGTCGCGGTGATCTCGCACGCGCTGGTGACGCTGGCGGACCCGATGCTGCGTGCCTATGCCGATCGCAAGGCCAATGCCGGCCTGCTGGACTACGATGACCTGATCGGCCATGCCTCGCAACTGCTGATCGATCCCGGGGCCGCCTGGGTACTGTACAAACTCGATGGTGGCATCGACCATCTGCTGCTGGACGAGGTGCAGGACACCGCACCGTCGCAATGGCGCATCGCGCATGCGTTGACCGAGGAGTTCTTCGCCGGGATGGGGGCGCGCGACACGCATCGCACCGTGTTCGCGGTCGGCGACAAGAAGCAGTCGATCTACTCGTTCCAAGGTGCCGACGTCGAGGCCTTCGACAAGGCGCGCGCGCTTTGGCAGCGTCGCGTGGTCGGCGCGGACAAGGAATTCCGAGACGTGCCGCTGGACGTGTCGTTCCGCTCCACCGAGCCGGTGCTGCGCCTGGTTGATGCGGTGTTCGCCGATCCCATCGCGGCCGCGGGCGTCGCCGCGCCCGGGGCGCTGCGTCACTACGCCGATCGCGTGGGCGAGCCGGGGGCCGTGGAGCTGTGGCCGCTCGCACCGCCGCCAGACGAACCGGATCCGGAACCATGGACCGTGCCGGACCGCAACCAGGGGCAGCTCAGTGCGCCGCAGCGCCTGGCCGATCGTCTGGCCGAATGGATCGCGCAGGAAACCAACGGCAGAGTGCCGTTGGAAAGCAAGGGACGCCCATTGCGTGCTGGTGACGTGATGGTGCTCGTCCGTCGCCGCAACGAATTCGCTCGCGCCCTGGTGCGTGCACTGAAATCGCGTGGCGTGGCGGTGGCGGGCCTCGATCGGCTGGAGCTGACGGCGCAGCCGGCGGTGCAGGATTTGATGGCGCTGGCCGACGCGTTACTGCTGCCACAGGACGATCTGGCGTTCGCCTGCATGCTGACCAGCCCGCTCGGTGGGCTGACGGATGACAGTCTGATGCAGCTCGCGATCGGGCGCGGCGGCAAACTGTGGGAAGCGCTGCGTGATCGTGCCGACGAACAGACGGACTGGCGTGCCGCGCGGGATTTCTTTGTCACGCTGCTGGCACGCGTCGATTATCTCAGCCCTCACGCGGTGCTGTCGCATGCGCTGGGACCGCTGGGCGGGCGGGCGCGGTTGTTCGCACGGCTGGGCGCCGAGGCGGCCGATCCGATCGATGAACTGCTGCAAGCCGCGTTGACCTATGCGCGCGGCCATCCGCCATCCTTGCAAGGCCTTCTGCACTGGCTGCGGCGCAGCGTGCCGGAGGTCAAGCGCGAGCAGGAAGTCGCGGCCGACGCCGTGCGCATCATGACGGTGCACGGCGCCAAGGGATTGCAGGCGCCGCTGGTGATACTGCCCGACACCACCGCGCTGCCACCCGAAGAGGGTGGGCTGCTGTGGGCGGATGATCCGATGACACAACAGACGGTGCCGATCTTCGCGCCGCGACGGGAGCTGCGGTGCGCGACCGCGCAGCTGTTGCGCGATGATGCGGCAACGCGACGGATGGAGGAGCACAACCGGCTACTCTATGTCGCGCTGACCCGCGCCGAGGACCGGCTGGTGGTCTGCGGCTGGCAGACGCGGCGCACCATGGCCGACACCTGCTGGTATCGGTTGGTCGAGCGGGGGTTCGAACGACTGCCCACCGAAGAGGCCGCCTTCGGTGACTGGGGGATGGTACGACGCCATGCTCAGCAGGGCCCGGCGCGCGCGACGGCGGCTCCCGCCACTCTCGTGGCGGCACCACCCCTGCCCCCCTGGGCCGGCAGCGCGCCGGACTGGCGTCCACTGCCGCCACCGGCAGAACCCGCGCGGCCGGAGCGGCTAGCCCCGAGCCGACCGGAAGGGGCCGAGCTGGGACCGGTGCCGGCGGCAGCCTCCCCGCTGGCCGCGCACGGTGCCACGGACCGGTTCCACCGCGGCCAGGTGCTGCACGCGTTGCTGCAACATCTGCCCGAATTGCCCCCGGACGCGCGCCCCGCCGCGGCCCGCACTTGGCTGCACCGGCCCGGTCAGGGATTGTCGTCGGCTGAAGCCACCGCACTAGCCGATGAGGTATTGGCCATCCTGGATCACCCTGACCTCGCGCCCGCGTTCGGCCCCACCAGCCGGGCCGAGGTGCCGCTGATCGGTGTGATTGGCAACGCGGTTATCGGCGGCCTGGTCGACCGGCTGGCGGTGCTGCCCGATCAGGTTCTGATCGCCGACTACAAGACCAACCGCCGCCCGCCGGCGACCGACGCCGCGACGCCGGTGCTGTACCTGCGCCAGCTCGCCGCCTATCGCGCCGTACTGCGGCAACTCTTCCCCGGCCGCGCCGTGCGCTGCGCCCTGGTCTGGACCCAGGCCGCGCGGGTCTCCATGCTGTCAGACGCAATGCTCGACTCGCATGCCCCCGCTTGATGCACCGGTCGCGCCCCACCACCTTGTTCGCCCAACCCGAGATGCCGAGGTCAAAATGAGCGAGAACACCAAACCAGTCACCGACGAGACCTTCGCCACCGATGTGCTGAAAGCCACTGGCCCCGTGCTGGTCGATTTCTGGGCCGAATGGTGCGGGCCGTGCAAAATGATCGGACCCGCGCTGGAGGAGATCGCCGGCGAGCTGGCTGGCAAGCTGACGGTCGCCAAAGTGAATATCGACGACAACCCGATGACGCCGAATGCCTACGCGGTGCGCGGGATCCCGACGCTGATCCTGTTCAAGGACGGCAAGCCGGCGGCGACCCAGGTCGGCGCGCTGCCAAAGAGCCGGTTGAAGGACTGGGTGACGAGTAACCTGTAGGCCAGTTTCCGACGCGGCTGCAGCCTCACGTCATGGCCGGGGACAGATCCGGCCATGACGGCTGCAGTGTAGTTTGTGACAACAATCGCCTACACTGGCATCGTGCGTTTTGAATGCTTTCGGCCGACGAGTGACGTTTCCTCGGTCCCGCCGGAGATCACGCGCACGCCTTCATCCAGCCGCGCCACGACATTCTGCGGGTTGCAGCCTTCCAGGAATGCGAGCCCATGCCGCCGGCACGCCGCAAAGACCTTGTCACGCGCTGCCTGCATCTCCGGCGGATAGGGATCGCGCAGCAGTTTCGTTGACCCCAGCGACAGGCTGAGATCGCCCGGCCCCATCTCGGCGAAAGCCAATCCGGGAACGGCACAAATTTCATCCGCCTGCGCGATCCCCTCCGGGCTTTCCAGCTTCACGCCCAGCATCAGTTCCCCTGCCGGATTGAGCAGCCAGGGATCGCAGCGGTTCATGTAATCCTCGCCGGAGATTCCCCAGATCGGCGCGGCGGTGTTCTCCGATCCGCGGCCACGCGCGCCAATACCCAGAAGCAGCTCGCCGCCCGAGCCGCGCCCGCCGCGAATGCCCTGCGCGCCGCCCATCCGCTGCATCGGCGTCGGAATCGCCGGATCCACGCCCTGCAGATTGTGCGGGTAGCGACAACCCTCGACGAAGGCGCGCACCGCATCCGCCGTTTCCGCCTGGCACAGCAGGATGCCATGCACGCCACGCGACAGGATCTGACGGAACTGCCAGATGTTGTAACGGACATTGGCTTCGTCGAGGCCGTTCACCGGCGCCTCGACGATCACCGTTGGCGTGCGATGGCCTGAGCGCGTCGGCCCGCCGTCGACCAGGCCGCGCATATAGGCCTCGAGACCGGACATATCGAAGCAGCCATGCTCCATGCCGACATTGATGTAGTCGGCCCAAATGCCGGCATCCTCGCGCCCCTGCGCGTAGGTCAGCACATGGCCGCTGTGCGGACCGGTGTAATAGATCGCCTGGTCCTGTTGCAGCAGCTCGATCGCGCGGTTGATGCGATGCGCCATGTCCATCCCCTCCTGGCCGGGTTCGTCCCGTGTAGGAGGAAGGGTAGCGCGATTGACGAATGTCGTGAAATCAACGGCGGCAGTGCGACGGGCCGCTCAGCCCTGGTGCGCGGGCTTTTCGGTCGGCTCGGCGTGCCCGACGGCCGACGGCACGTCATCGGCCATTGTCCGCTTGAACGCCTTGATGCCCTTGGCCAGATCGCCCATCAGGCCGCTCACCTTGCCGCCACCAAACAGCAGCAAAACGACCGCCAACACGACAAGCCAATGCCAAATGCTGAATTCACCCATGACGCGACCTCCTGGGTTGGGACATGGACGAGACGCGCCGCGGGCGCAAGCCGCGATGGGGCCGCTGATGCCCAGCTTACGCAGGCTTCACCGACGGCTTACGTCCTGGTCATGAAATCGCGGTATCACTCTACCGCGGCGGATAATCTCGCCAGGTAGTACGCCGGGTCGCCGAACAACCGCTCGATCACCATGCAGCGGCGGAAGTAGTGGCCGACGGCGTATTCCTCGGTCATGCCGATGCCACCATGCATCTGCACCGCGCTTTGCGAGACGTAGCGGCAGGCTTGACCGACGCCGACTTTCGCCATGGCGATACTGCGCGCACGCTCCACAGAATCGGCCTGATTCACACTCATTGCGGCCAGCATCGCCATGCTGCGACCTTGTTCCATCGACATGAACATGTCGGCCAGCCGGTGCTGCACCACCTGGTAGCTGCCGATGGGTTTGCCGAACTGCTCGCGCGTGCGGGAATATTCCAGGGTAAGATCGTTCATCGCGGCCATGGCACCGACCGCTTCGGCAGCGGTCGCGGCGATGCCGGCTTCCACCACGCGTTCGATTACGGGCAGGCCGTCTCCAACCTCGCCCAGGACATCGGCCTCAGCCACATGTACGTTGGATAGCGCGATGTCAGCCGCACGCTGCTCGTCACGCATGGCGTAACCGCGGCGCGCGACGCCGGGCGCGTTGGCATCGACCAGGAACAGGGTGATGCCGGCGGACGCATCCCGTTCACCCGCGGTGCGCGCGCTGATCACCAACTGGTCGGCGCAGTCACCGTGCGTCACCACCGATTTGGCGCCGTCCAGCACCCAGCCCTTGCCGTCGCGCGTTGCCGTTGTCATCACGTCGGTCAGGTCGTAACGCGCCTGACGCTCGCCGTGTGCGAACGCCAGCTTCAACGCGCCTTCGGCAATCTGCGGTAGCAATGCCTGCTTCTGCTCGTTCGTGCCGCCCTCGCGGATCGCGGTGCCGGCCAGCACCACGGTGGCGACGTAGGGTTCCAACACCAGCGCGTGACCGAACTGTTCCATTATCAACATGGTTTCGAGAGGGCCACCGCCGAAACCGCCGTAGTCTTCTCCAAATGGCAGGCCCAGCAGGCCAAGCTCGGCGAAACGCGACCACAGCTCGGTGCTCCAGCCCTGGGCCTGCTTCTGGTAGCCCTTGCGCGCCTCAAACCCGTACTGATCGGCCAGCAGGCGCGTGACGCTGTCCGCCAGCAAGCGTTGTTCGTCGGAGAGATCGAAATCCATTACAACCTCAGCACTGCTTTGGTCAGGATGTTCTTCTGGATCTCGTTGGTGCCGCCATAGATCGAGGCGGCACGCAGGAACAGATAGCTGCCGGTTGCGGCCGAGCTTGCCTCCAGCAGATCATCCGGCGCGTTCAGTTCGGCCAGTTCCTTCGCCCAGACCTCCATCGACAGCGGCCCGCCGGCATCCATCGCCAGTTCCGTCGTGGTCTGCAGCAGCTCCGTCCCCTTCACCTTCAGCACCGAGGATAGCGGGTCAGGCCGTCCGTCGCGCTGCTTAGCGTAAGCCGACACCACGCGATACTGGCTGATCTCTAGCGCCTTCATGTCCACTTCGATCTGCGCGACGCGCTGACGGAACGCAGCGTCCTCAATCAACGGCTTGCCGTTGAAGCGCACCTCACGCGCCATTTCCTTGGCGGCCTTTACACGCTCCATCGACTTGCCGAGACGCGCGATGCCGGTGCGTTCGTTGCCGAGCAAATACTTCGCCACGTCCCAGCCACGGTTCTCTTCGTAGACCCGCATCTCGACCGGGACCTTCACGTTGTCGAAGAACACCTCGTTCAGGTGATGGTTGCCGTCGATCGAGATGATCGGCCGCACGGTGATGCCGGGCGTCTTCATATCGACCAGCAGGAAAGAGATGCCTTCCTGCCGCTTCGCCGCGCTGGGGTTGGTGCGCACCAGCACAAAACACCAGTCGGCGTTGTGCGCGGTGGAGGTCCAAATCTTCTGACCGTTGACGATGTAGTGATCACCTTCACGCTTCGCGGAAGTCTTCAGTGCCGCGAGGTCGGATCCCGCACCCGGTTCCGAGAAGCCCTGGCACCACCAATCGTCCAGATTGGCGGCGCGCGGCAGGAAACGGGATTTCTGCGCCTCGGTGCCGAACTGGATCAGCACCGGGCCGATCATGGTGATGTTGAAAGACAGTGTCTCCGGTGCCGGCGCGAGCTGATTTTCGTTCAGGAAGATCATGCGCTGGACGGGCGACCAGCCGGGACCGCCATACTCCTTCGGCCAGGAATGCGCGGCCCAGCCGTTCTTGTTGAGGATACGCTGCCAGCGGATCTGGTCTTCCTTGCGCGGCGAGTAGCCCAGCCGCATACGGTCGCGGATGTCGGTGGGGAGGTTGTCGCGGATGAAGGCGCGCACCTCGTCACGGAAGGCGAGCTCTTCCGGTGTGAAGCTCAGGTCCATGAGTCTCCTCCCGCGTTTGGGTCCTGTGGCGCTGGCTACTGATCAGTAGCATCCAGTGTGTCGCGGGCGTGATCGGGGTGCAAGGTCCCGCAGGTCCCGCAGGTCATGCCACGCAAACGGCATGAGGTGGGGCGTCAGACCTTGGAAACCGTCACACCGATCATGTCGCCCTCACGCACGATCGCGGCGAGCTTCTCTTCGCTCCAACCCGCGGTACCCGCGGGCCGCTCGGGCAGCACCATCCAGCGATAATCGGCGGTCGAATCCACCACGGTGATCTTCGTGGTTTCGGGCAACACCGTGCCCCACTCGGCGATCAACCCGCGCGGGTCGCGCACGGCGCGCGAGCGGTAGCCGGCTGACTTGAACCAGTAGGGTGGATAGCCCAGCACGGCGCGCGGATAGCAACTGCACAGCGTGCACACCACAAGGTGATGCACGCCCGGTGCGTTTTCCAGCACGCCCAGCGGCGGCATGCCGCGCATTGGGATGCCCAGCATCTCCGCCGCCTTGCTGCCGTCTTCCATCATCAGCGCGCGGTAGTCGGGATCGGTCCAGGCACGCGCGACCATGCGGGCTCCCTGCCCGGGCGACGCCTTGTCAGTGATCGCGATCCGCTCCTGGATCTCGGCCGTGGAGGCCACCCCCTTGGCGGCCAGCAACGTGCGCACCGCGCCCAGCAGACGTTCGCCATCTGTCTCGATCAGGTTCATGCCGGTTCCAGCCATTGCTCGAAGATCTCCACCAACAGCGCGTCGGTCGGCTGCCCCTCCGACCAGATCTCATACGGATCAAACCGTACATGATACAGTGCCTTCGGCGGTGCGGCGCGCGCGAATGCGAGGTCCTCGGGGTTCTTGAAGGCGCCGAGTGAACGCACCACCGTGCCCGATCGTCCGCGCAGGTAGTGCGGCGTGCGGATATGCACCGGCCCGCGCGTCTCCGGCCAGTCGTTGCGCACCCGCACGCGTGTGCCTGGCGCGAATCCGGTCATGCGTTGCGCTCCAGCGCCGACGCCAACTCGGCCTCGGTGATCACGCCCTTGCGCAGCAGGGTGTCGGTGATCGAGCGGATCCAGCGGCGGTAGTAGGTCAGGCGGTGGTACTCAGCTTCGGGGATCGCCTCGATCCCGCGCCGTAGCTCATCCACCGTCATCACGCCCTTCATGCCAAGGACCTGACGCAGCGCGTCCACCTCCTTGTCGAAGTCGGTCAGCGCGTGCGGCGCGGTATCGACCGCCTCGCACATGTATTTCGGCACGCCACCCATATCGTGGTGCGCGCGGGGAGTGTCCTGGTCCATGCGCAAAGACTAGTGCGAATTCGTGGGGCGGAAAAGCGAAACGCTAGCCGCTCACACCCTCGTCGGGCAGCACGCCGAAAAAGTCGGTGCGCTTCAGCCAGCCGCGATAATCGTCCACCTGGACTTCGCACCAGCCCGACTTCGCCGCGCAGGAGCGGATGCGGCCGATCACGCCGACCTTCAGGATCGCCACTGGGGGTGAAGTGTCGTCCGGATCGTGGCGCAGGGTGCGATCGGCGTCAGTCACCTCGAACGTGCGGCGGCCCATCAGCAGCACCTCCTGCACCCAGCCACGGATGCCGTCGGCGTCCTTGATGAGGCGCCAGACGTCGAATTCGCGCTCGATCTCCACCGGCAGGTCGCGGCGCTGGTACACCCACTCAATCGGATAGCGATCGCCGGGGCCCTTGCGCAGGTTCACCTTGTCGGCCCGCAAAGAGACGAAGCGCGGGATCGGCAGGCCGGAGCTGGTGCCCTTCGTTGGGTCAACAGGAGGTGGCGGCGGCTTGGTGGACGTGGGTTTGGCTGGCACGGCCAGTGCCGGTGGCGGTGGCGCGCGCGGCGGTGGCAGCGGGATCGGGATATCGCGTTCGGGCACCTTCACGGCGTGCGGCGGTCCTTGCGGCTTCACCACCGGCGGCGTTGGCGCCGCCCAGGTCGATGCCGAACCCATCAGGCCCGACAGCAGCAGCGCGCCGGAGACTGCCAGGCGGAGCCGGAACGTCAGGGCCGTAACGGTCATAACACCTGCGTGCCAAGTTCGCACCGCGCCGGTCAAGCCTTGCGTCAGATTGCGACCATCTGGCCGGTGCCGACCTCGGACAGGAAGGTCACCACCCCGGCCACGGCAACGTCAGGATAGAGTGGCGCGCCATCCAGGCCTTCAGCACGGAGCCCGGCCTCGCAGGCGATCAGCTTGATCTCCAGGGCTGTTGCGGCATCGCGCAGTTCGTCCAGTCCGGCAACGCCAGCAGAGCGGACCGTCGCGTCACGCCCGGCATCGGCCAGGCCGGACCAGTCCGCCAGCAGCGCGTGACAGCCAGTATTGGTGGCGAACAGCACCACACGCCGCCCGATCGACGCGGCGCCGGTCGCCAGCACGAAAGCGTAGTGGGCCCGATCATGCGTGCCCGACAGCAGCAGAATACCAAGCGAATCAGACGGCACAGACCGGAGCCGCGCTGTGCTGATGGCACGACAGATCGTGGATCGTCGCATCCGGGCCGCACAGCGCACAGTGCGGATCGGGCCGCAGCCGCACCGTGCGGAACCGGCTGGCCAGCGCGTCCCAGATCAGCAGCTTACCAGAGAGTGAGTCCCCGACACCCAGAATCTCCTTCAGCACTTCGGTCGCCTGCAGCGTGCCCATCACGCCAGTGACGGCGCCCAGCACGCCGGCCTCGGAGCACGTTGGCACGGCGCCATCAGGCGGCGCCTCGGCATACAGGCAGCGGTAGCACGGGCCGCCTTCATGCGGCTTGAACACCGACAACTGCCCCTCGAACCGCAGCACGGCAGCCGAGACCAGCGTGCGCTTCGCCAGCGCGCAGGCGTCGGCGACCAGAAAGCGCGTCGCAAAATTGTCAGTGCCGTCGCACACCAGGTCGTAGCGGGAGATCAGGTCGAGCGCGTTGCCCGCGTTCAACCGCACGGGATGCGGTTCGACATGGACGCCGGGATTGATCGCGGTGGCGGCCGCGGCCGCGGAGTGCGCCTTGGGCGCGCCGATCCGCCCGGTGGTATGCGCGATCTGCCGCTGCAGGTTCGACAGCTCCACACGGTCGTCGTCGACGATGCCGATCGTGCCAACACCAGCCGCCGCCAGGTACAGCACCAGCGGGCTGCCCAGGCCGCCGGCGCCAATCACCAGCACCTTGGCCGCTTTCAGCTTGGCTTGGCCAATGCCGCCGACCTCCCCCAGGAGGATATGGCGCGAGTAGCGGCGGATTTCGTCTTCGGTGAAGTCGAGGTCCATGGGGTTAGGATATAGTGCGCGGATGACCGACGACAGGGTACAGGCTGATGACGGTGCGCTGGTGCTGTTCTCCGGCGGGCAGGACAGCGCGACCTGCCTGGCCTGGACGCTCGCGCGGTACAAGCAGGTGGAGACAGTTGGGTTCGCCTATGGCCAGCGCCACGCGGTGGAACTGGGCTGCCGGGCGCCGCTGCGCGCGGGTCTGGCGGGGATCCGCGCTTGGGGCCACCGGCTGGGGCCGGACCATATGGTGGACATCGCCTCCGGGCTGGCCTCGGTCGGCACCACGGCGCTGACCAGCGACACCGCGATCGCGATGACAGCAGAGGGGCTGCCCAACACGTTCGTGCCTGGTCGCAACCTGCTGTTCCTGACCTATGCGGCCGCCATTGCCTACCGGCGTGGCCTGAAGCGGATCGTGGCGGGCATGTGCGAGACCGACTACTCGGGCTACCCCGATTGCCGCGACGACACGATCAAGGCGATGCAGCTCGCGTTGAACCTGGGCATGCAACGGCGCTTCGTGCTGGAGACGCCGCTGATGTGGCGCGATAAGGCCGCGACCTGGGAGCTGGCGCACGCATTGGGGGGTGATGCGCTGGTGGAATTGATCCTGGAACAATCCCACAGCTGCTACCTGGGCGATCGCACGCATCGCCATGACTGGGGGTATGGCTGCAGCACCTGTCCCGCGTGCGAGCTACGCGCGGCGGGGTGGCAACGGTGGCTGGACGGCGCCAAGGACGCGTGATCAGGACGCAGGGCGACGGCCAATGCGTTGCGCGATCATCAGCAGATAGCCGTCGGGATCCTGGACGAACAGCTCGCGCACGCCGCTGTCCTGATCGCCGGTGCGACGCCAGATCTCGCGCGGGCCGAGATAGATCGGCCAGGACGCGGCGGTCATCGCGGCAACGACCGTGTCGAGATCGTCGATATAGAGCTGGAACATCGCGCCCTGTCCCAATGGATATTCCATTGGTCCGGTCTCGAATCGACCGTGGCGCTGGCACAGCATGATTTGCGCGCCTTCGGGACGTTCCAGATAGACAAAGCGCTCGGCCGGGCGCTGGTAGGCGATGGCGAAGCCCACGATATTGCACCAGAACGCCAGACTGCGATTGAGAGCGGTGACATGCAACTCCGTTACCATGCGGGCCCAGCCGTGGCGCGGTGGCGCACCGAAGGTCTCCGTCATGCGGCTCTCCTGGATGTGATCGGGCTGGTTTGACCACGCTGGCCCGATCGCGGATAGCTGCGCGGAGCTGGAACGGAGAGTGATGATGGCGTCTCGGGACGGTGCGATCGCGCGCGCGCACGGGTATTTTGATCGCGGCGAGTTTCGCACGCGGCTGGCGGAGCTGGTGGCGATCCCCAGCACGTCGCAGGACCCGGGGCATGAGGCGCATGTCGATCGCTATCTGCGCGCCGCGATCCAGCCCTGGCTGGAGTGGATGGGGTTCAAAGTCGCCGTGCATCTCAATCCGCGTGCGGGGTTCGGGCCGATCCTGGTGGCCGAACGGATCGAGGATGCGTCGCTGCCGACGGTGCTGACCTATGGCCACGGCGATACGGTGCGCGGGCTGGAGGAGCAGTGGCGCGAAGGGCTGAACCCTTGGGTGCTGACGGCGGAGGACGACCGGTGGTACGGCCGCGGCACCGCCGACAACAAGGGCCAGCATGCATTGAACCTGTCGGCGCTCGAGGCCGTGCTGGCCGAGCGCGGCGGCAAGTTGGGGTTCAACCTGCGCGTGGTGTTGGAGACCTGCGAGGAACGCGGCTCGATCGGGCTGCGCGAGTTCGTTGCGGCGAACAAGGACGCGCTGGCCGCCGATGTGTTGATCGCAAGCGACGGGCCACGGGTCGCGCCGGAGCTGCCGACGATCGCCACCGGAACGCGTGGGACGTTTCATTTCGATCTTCTGGTGGATCTGCGGCCTGGTGGGGTGCATTCCGGACATTGGGGTGGACTGACCACGGATCCGGCGGTGGTGCTAACGCACGCGTTGGGCAGCATCATCGATCGCAAGGGCAAGATCCTGGTGCGGGATTGGTTGCCAAGCAATGGCGTGCCGGCCAGCGTGCGCGGTGTGCTGGATGGCTGCCCGGTGGGGGGCGGTGGCGAGGCGGCTTCGGTCGATCCGGACTGGGGCGAGCCGGGGCTGACGCCGGCCGAGAAGATCTATGGCTGGAACAGCTTCATCGTGCTGGCGATGGTGTCGGGGCGGCCGGAAAATCCGGTGAATGCGGTGGCGCCGAATGCGCGCGCGCATTGTCAGATCCGCTACACTGTGGACAGTGACCCGGCAACATTTGTGGGCTCGTTACGCAAGCATCTGGATGCCGAGGGGTTCGGCGGTGTGCGGATTGAGAATGCGGGCATCCGTATGCCGGCGAGCCGTACCGACCCGGCGCACCCTTGGGTGCGCTGGACCGTATCGAGTATAGAACGGTCTCTGGGCAAACGCGTGCAGGTGATTCCGAATTCGTCGGGTGGACTGCCGGGCGATGTATTCGTCGATTACCTGGGCGTGCCGCTGGTGTGGATTCCGCACAGCTACAACGGCTGCAAGCAGCACGGGCCGGACGAGCATTATCTGATCGCGCCGGCACGTGAGGGGATCGCGGCGTTCGCCGGGATCTGGTGGGATCTGGGGGAAAAGGGCACACCATGAACGATGCCAGTGCTATTGCCGCTCTGGCCGCACCGCGTGAGGTGCGGCTGGCGGATTATGCCCCGCCAGCGTTTCTGGTGGACACGGTTGATCTGACGTTCGAGTTGGATGCGGGTGCGACCAAGGTCACATCGCGGCTGTCGGTGCGGCGCAATCCGGCGTCGAACGTGCGGAACGCGCCCCTGCATCTCGATGGCGAAGACGTGGCTCTGCTTGGGGTCGAGCTCAACGGTGAGGCTTTAGGCGCGAACCAGTACAACCTCGACGACAAGGCATTGATCATTCCGGATCTGCCGGATGCATTCGGACTGGAGATCACAACGCGCATCAACCCCAAGGATAACACGCAGTTCAGCGGCCTTTATCTGTCCAACGGCGGCTACTTCACGCAATGCGAGGCGGAAGGGTTTCGCCGCATCACGTTCTTCCCCGATCGACCCGATGTGATGTCGCGCTACACCACCACGATCATCGCCGATCGCGCGGCGTGCCCGGTGATGCTGTCGAATGGCAATCCTGGCGCGGCGACCGACGCCAGCGACGGCAAGCATAAGATCGCCTGGACCGATCCGCATCCGAAGCCGAGCTATCTGTTCGCATTGGTCGCCGGCGACCTGGTGTCGGTAAAGGACAGCTTCACCACCCGCTCCGGCCGGCATGTCGATCTCGGCATCTGGGTGCGGCGCGGTGACGAAGATCGCTGCACGCATGCGATGCGCTCGCTGAAGACGGCGATGACCTGGGACGAAGACGTGTTCGGCCTGGAATACGATCTCGACGTGTTCAACATCGCCGCCGTATCCGATTTCAACATGGGTGCGATGGAGAACAAAGGACTGAACGTCTTCAACACGAAATATGTTCTGGCGAAACCCGAGACTGCGACGGACGGTGATTACCAGGGTATCGAGTCCGTCATCGCACACGAATACTTCCACAACTGGACGGGCGACCGCGTCACCTGCCGTGACTGGTTCCAGCTCTCGCTGAAGGAAGGCCTGACGGTCTTCCGTGACCAGGAATTCTCCGCCGATCAGGGCAGCCGTGCGGTCAAGCGCATCGGCGACGTACGCGCGCTGCGGGCCGCGCAGTTCCGCGAGGACGCGGGGCCGCTGGCACATCCCGTGCAGCCCGCCAGCTATCAGGCGGTCGATAATTTCTATACGGCAACGATATACAACAAGGGCGCCGAGGTCATCCGTATGATGCACACGCTGCTGGGCAAGGCAGCGTTCCGCCGCGGGATGGATCTGTATTTCCAGCGGCACGACAACCACGCGGTGACGATCGACGATTTCGTGCAGGCGATGCAGGATGCGTCGGGGATCGATCTTAAGCGGTTCAAGCTATGGTACCATCAGGCTGGCACGCCAGAGCTGTCGGTAAGTGATGCGTATGATGCGACGGCGCGGCGTTATACGCTAACGGTGCGACAACATACGGCGCCGACGCCAGGGCAGCCTGACAAGCATCCGGTGGTCATTCCGTTGGCTATGGGATTGCTTGCGCCGGATGGGACGGAGCTGCCGACGCATCTGCAAGACGATGTCGCCGCGCAGGAGGGGACGCGCGTCCTGCTGCTGACCGAGGCCGAGCAGAGCTTCACGTTTGTCGATGTACCAAGCGCGCCGACGCCGTCACTGCTGCGCGGCTTTTCCGCGCCGGTCAAATTGTCTGGCGTGTCGCCCGATCGGCTGCGGTTTCTCGCGGCGCATGACAGCGATCCGTTTGTTCGCTGGGAATCGGGGCAACAATTCGCAACCTCGATGCTGCTTGAGGGCGTCACAGCGCGTCGGGGTGGAGACACGGTCACGATCGATCCGGCGCTGATCGAGGCGATGAAGGCAGCTCTGGTGCTGGACGATGATCCTGCGTTCACCGCCGAGACGCTGAGCCTGCCGAGCGAGACATTTCTTGCCGACCAAATGGCGGTTGCGGATATCGACGGCATCCACGCGGTCCGAGAGCAGGCGCGTGCGGCGATCGGCCGTGCGCTGCGTGCGGAGCTGCACACGACGTATGAGCGGCTGAGCGATGCCGGGCCGTATGAGATCGATGGCGCATCGATTGGCCGGCGCGCCTTGCGCAATACCTGCCTGGCGTATCTCGCCACCCAGCCAGGCGGGGCGTCCCTGGCGAAAGCGCAGTTCGATGCCAGCCGCAGCATGACCGATGTGCTGGCGGCGCTCGCGGTGCTGTCCAACATAGACTGCGATGAGCGGCGGGCCGCACTCGCGGCGTTCCATGCGGCGTGGCATGACGATGCGCTGGTGCTGGACAAGTGGTTCGCCATCCAGGCAATGTCGAAGCTGCCAGGGACGCTGGAAGCGGTGCGCGCGCTGACGCGGCATGCGGATTACGACCTGCGCAATCCGAACCGGGTGCGCGCGGTGATCGGCAGTTTCGCTGCCGGCAATCCGGTGCGATTCCACGATGCGTCCGGCGGTGGCTATCGATTCCTGGCCGATACCATCATCGCACTTGATCCGATGAATGCGCAGGTGGCCGCACGGATGGTCTCGCCGCTCGGACAGTGGCGACGCGTGGATACTGCGCGCCAGGCGTCGATGAAGGGTGAGTTGCAGCGCATCCTGGACGTGCCGAAGCTGAGCCCGAATACGCATGAGATGGTGTCGAAAAGCCTGGGATGATCTGGTCGCGTAGGACGGAATAGGCGGCGCGGTTCCGCCCTACGCTTGTCCAGGCGCGCGTTACGGCTCATCATCCGGTCACATCAGCGAACATAGCGAGAGGGGCCTCCGATGCTTAAATTCGGCACGTCGATGTTCTTCACTGACTATTCGATGGCACCCGGCGAACTGGGGCAGGCGCTGGAACAGCGCGGCTTTGAATCCGTCTGGGCCCCAGAGCATTCGCATATCCCGTTATCGCGCAAGACGGCGTTCCCCGGCGGCGGGGATGTGCCGAAGCGCTACTACGACGCAATGGATCCGTTCGTCACGCTCACCGCGGCGGCGGCGGCCACCAAGAAACTGATGGTGGGCACTGGGGTCTGCCTGATCGCGCAGCGCGATCCGATCCAGACGGCGAAGCTGGTGGCCTCGATCGACACGGTTTCTGGCGGGCGCTTCCTGTTCGGCATCGGCAATGGCTGGAACCAGGACGAGCTGGAAGACCACGGCGTTAGGTTCGCCGATCGCCACAAAGTCGCGCGCGAGCGCGTCGAAGCGATGAAATCGATCTGGACCAAGAGCAAAGCGGAGTACCACGGCGAGTTCGTGAACTTCGATCCGATGATGACCTGGCCGAAATGCGTGCAGAAGCCGCATGTACCGGTGATCGTCGGCGGCGCGTTCCCGTACTCCGCACGACGCGCCATTCGTTACGGTGAAGGTTGGATTCCGCAGGCGGGGCGGGGCGGCACCGGCGAAATCGCCGACATGATCCCCGAGTTCCGCAAGATGGCGACGGAGGCGGGACGCGATCCCAATTCGATCGAGATCACCGTGTGGTTTCCAAAGCAGGAGCCTGACCTGATGAAACGCTACGCGGACCTCGGCGTGGCGCGGGTGGTGTTCAACCTGGACTCCGACAAGGCGGACAAGGTGCTGCCGGTGGTCGACACGCTTGCTGGGCTGATGCGCAAGGTGAATGGGTAGCGATTCCCCGTCATGCCGGGCCTGCGCCGGCGTGACGAGGGAGCGATATTATCGTACGGTTTCTGCGTGATGGCAGGCGACCTGGGTTTCGTCAACGTTCCGTAACAAAGGCCGCGCTTCGCGGCAGAGCGGCGTGGCATGCGGGCAGCGGGTGTGATAGGCGCAGCCGGCGGGCGGCGTCAGCGGGGACGGCGGCTCGCCACGCACCGGTTCGGTGGTGGGCGCGCCCCGCAGCCCAGGTGTCGCGGCAAGCAAGGCGCGTGTGTAAGGGTGGCGCGGATGCGCGAACAATGTGTCGCGTGGCGCCTGCTCGACGACGCGACCGAGATACATCACCAAAACATCGTCCGCGATGTGACGTACCACCGATAGATCGTGGCTGATGAACAGATAGGCTTGACCCAGCTCCTGCTGTAGGTCGAGCAGCAGGTTCAGCACCTGAGCCCGCACCGAGACATCCAGTGCCGACACCGGCTCGTCGGCAACGATGATCCGAGGTCGTAACATCAAGGCCCGCGCGATGGCGATGCGCTGGCGCTGGCCGCCCGAGAACATGTGCGGATAGCGTGCCGCCTGCTCCAGCCGCAGCCCGACGCGCGCCATCATCGCCTGCGCGGCGGCGCGGCGCTCGATCGCTGGAATGCCCGCGATGACCAGCGGCTCCTCCAGGATCTGACCGACCGTGCGGCGCGGATTGAGCGACCCGTACGGGTCCTGGAACACCATCTGCACGTCGCGCCGCGTGGCCTGATCGGTCGCGTCCGCGGGGCGGTCGTCGATCTTGACCGCACCACTGGTTGGACGTTCCAGCAGCGTGATCATGCGCGCCAGCGTGGACTTGCCGCAGCCACTTTCACCGACGATCGCAAGCGTTCGGCTCGGCGACAGCGTGAACGACACGTCACTGACCGCGTAGAGCGGTATGGTGCGGCGCAGGCCGGCGCGCACCGGATAGACCCGCGTCAGGTTTTCCGCGGCGAGCAATGTCATCGCGGCGCGTGGCATCGCACGGCACCGTCGGGTCGTGAGGTCAACCCAGGGCGAGCGCTGCACAGATCGAACACATAGCTGCACCGGGGCGCGAACAGGCAACCATCCGGGCGGTCTGCCACGCCGGGCACCACGCCCGGAATCGTCGCCAACCGGCGGTGCGTATCCGCATGCTCAGGCAGCGCGGCCAGCAGCGCTTCCGTGTAAGGATGCGACGGCGCATTCAGCAGCGACGCAGCCGGACGCTGCTCCATCGCCTGGCCGGCGTACATCACCAGCACGCGGTGCGCTGTCTGCGCGACCACGCCCATGTCGTGCGTGATCAACACCAACGCCATCCCTCGCTCGCGCTGCAATTGCGCCAGCAGATCGAGGATCTGTTTCTGAATCGTGACGTCCAGCGCGGTCGTCGGCTCATCGGCGATCAGCAGGCGCGGATTGCAGGCGATCGCCATCGCGATCATCGCCCGCTGGTTCATCCCGCCGGACAACAGATGCGGGAACGCCGATAGACGTTGTTCCGGTGCCGGGATCCCCACTTGCCGCAGCAACTCGATGCACCGCGTGCGGGCATCGCGGCGCGATAGGCCGAGATGCACACGCAACGCCTCGGCGATCTGCCAGCCGATGGTGAAGCACGGGTTCAGGCTGGTCATCGGTTCCTGGAAGATCATCGCCATGTCCTTGCCCACCAGACCGCGCCTCGCACGCGGGGACAGGGACAGCAGGTCGACGCCGTTGAACCGCATCACATCGGCGGAGAAACGTCCGGGCGGGCGGATCAGGCCCATGACGGCAAGCATCGCCACCGACTTGCCCGAGCCGGATTCGCCGACGATACCCAGCACCTCTCCTTCCGCAACATCCAGGTCCAGCGCCTCCACCGCGCGCAGCGTGCCCTGCGCGGTGGGGAAGGTGACCGCCAGATTGCGGATTTCCAGCACGCTCATCCGAGTTTCAGCCTGGGATCGAGTGCATCGCGCAACCCATCACCCACCAGGTTGAAGCCCAGCACGGTGAGTAGGATAGCAAGGCCGGGAAAGGTCACCACCCACCACGCGCTTTGCACGAACTGGAGAGCATCGGCGAGCATGGTGCCCCATTCCGGCGTGGGTGGTTGCGCGCCCAGACCGAGGAAACCCAGCGCCGCCGTATCCAGGATCGCAGTGGAGAAACCAAGGCTCGCCTGCACGATCAGCGGGGCCAGGCAGTTCGGCAACACCGTGCGGAACATCAGCCTTGCACGGCCGGCGCCGGCCATGCGCGAGGCAGACACATAGTCCTTCCCCAACTCCACCATCACTGCGGTGCGCGTCAGGCGCACGAACGCCGGAAGTTGCACAATCGATACAGCCAGCATCGCGTTCGACAGGCCGGGCCCCAGCACGGCAACGACCGCGATGGCAAGCAGCAACGTGGGCAGCGCCAGCATGATGTCCATCAGGCGCATCACCAACGCATCCACGATTCCGCCGGCGAAGCCCGCGGTCAGGCCAAGCAGCGTGCCGGCCACAAACGACAGCGACACGACCACCGCGCCAATCGACAGCGACAAGCGCGCTCCGAACAGCAGGCGCGAGAGCACGTCGCGCCCGACATCGTCGGTACCCAACGGGTAACCGCCGCCAGGTGCGTGCAGGATCGCCTGGCGCATCTGGTCGTCCGGGCCGTAGGGCGATAGCAGCGGGGCAAACAGCGCAGCCATGATCAGGATCGTAACCACAACGAGTCCGATCATGCCGCCGCGGCTGGTCAGGAAATGACGGCGCAGGTCGGCGAAGGGGCCTTCAGCGACAGCGACTGTCATTGCGAAGCCCGCAGGGTCGAAGCAATCTCGATGATGGTGCGCACCCGGCCGGAGATTGCTTCGTCGCGCCACTCCTCGCAATGACAGTCAGTCATCGCCGGTGCCGCATGCGGGGGTTCACCATACCGGCGAGGATGTCCACCGTCAGATTCACCAGGATCACGATCGCAGCGACCATCAGGATGCCGCCTTGCAGCACCGGGTAATCACGACGCTGGATGCCATGGATCAGCCAACTCCCAACCCCCGGCCAAGCGAAAATCGTTTCGGTCAGCACCGCGCCGCCGAACAAACTACCAACCTGCAAGCCGATCACGGTGATCACCGGGATCAGCGCATTCCGCAGCGCATGCAATCCAATCACGCGCACCGGCGACAGACCCTTCGCGCGCGCCGTGCGCACATAATCCTCGTTCAGAACCTCCAACATCGCGGAGCGGGTCATGCGCGCGATCACCGCCAGCGGGATGGTGCCCAGCGCCACCGCGGGCAGGATCAGATGCGAAAGCGCCGAGCGAAACGCGCCGCTCTCGTCCGACATCAGGCTGTCGACCAGCATGAAACCGGTGACTGGTTCAATGTCGTACGCGATATCGACGCGTCCGCTGACCGGCGTCAGGCCGAGCGTCACGGAAAACAGCAGGATCAGCAGGATAGCCCACCAGAAGATCGGCATCGAATAGCCGGTCAAGGCCAATCCCATCACGGAATAATCGGTCGTGCGCCCACGTCGCAGCGCGGCGATGATGCCCGCCGGCACGCCCAGCAGCACCGCCAGCAACATCGCACTGACCGCCAGCTCTATCGTGGCGGGGAAATACGTCAGGAATTCGCCCATCACGCTGTCATGCGTGGCCAACGAGCTGCCCAGGTCACCGTGCAGCGCACGCCAGACATAGAATCCGTATTGCACCACCAGCGGCCGATCCAAGCCGAGCTGCGCGCGCAGCTCGGCCATCTGCTGCGGTGACACGTCCCGGTCACCGAACATCAGCAGCACCGGGTCACCTGGGATCAGGTGGATCAGCGTGAAGGCGAAGACGGTGATCCCGAAGAATGTCACCAGGACCAGGCTGAGCCGGCGCGCGAGGAATAAAACCACGCGGGAGGGGACTCAGTCCGCGATGGTGAAGGTCTGGTACAGCTCGATCATGTCCTCGACTGCCACGGCGTAGAGACGTTCGCCATGTTCGGGTGAGGACAGAGATGGATCGGACCCAATACGGCCATCGGCGAAGCGGTGGCGGTAATCGGCGCTGTCGAAGAAGCCCTTGCTGCGCGGCGCGACCTTGGGGGACATCTGCGCGTGCTTGATCGCCTGCGGGTGATAGAACTGTGCGAGCGAGACTTCAGCGGCGGTGGCATGGCTGCCGTTGGCGTCACCATACAGCTCGGCCGCCAGGGCCTTGCACCGCGGACCGGACGACCAGAATTCCATCTTGCAGCGCACGGGGGAATGGTCGCCACGCAAGGAGACCACTGCGTAGATCTCATCGAACGCCGCATGCACCGTGTGGACGTTGCCACCATGGCCATTGATGAACAAGAAGCGCTCGAAGCCGTGGCGCAGCAGAGAGTGGACCACGTCGCCGACCACGGCGATCAGGGTGGAGGGGCGCAGGGTGACGGAGCCGGCGAAACCCAGGTGATGCTGCGACATGCCGATGGTCAGTGTCGGCGCCACCATACAGCCGATCTTGTCGCCGACACCCTTGGCGACGAATTCGGCATCGAGATGATCGGTGCCGATCAGCCCGTTGGGGCCGTGCTGCTCGGTGGAGCCGATCGGGATGATGATGCCCCGGGAGTTGCGGAGGTACTCTTCGACTTCCTGCCAGGTGGAAAGGGCGAGCTGCATTGGGGGCTCCAGCTTAAGAAAGAGGCGGGTGGCCGGCCTTCGCCGGCCATGAGACGACAGAATTACTTCCCAAGTGACACGCCGCCGAAGGGCTGGCCGCCGAGGAAGTGCAGCTTGAAGCCCTGCACATTCTTGCGCACCGGCACATAGGCGTTCACGTCCGCCAGCCGCACCAGCATGACGTCGTCATACACCGCCTTCTGCGCGGCGATGTAGAGCTGCGATCGCTCGGCCTGATCGGTGATAACGTTCGCCTTCTGCACCGAGTCCGTGTAGATCTGATTGCACCAATGCGCGGCGTTGCTCGGGTTGTTGCAGGTGAATGTCAGCATGATCTCGGACGGATCAGGATAATCCCAGGTGCTGCCCAGCATGCCGACACTCGGTTCTCCGGCGCGAGACCGCTTCAGGTACTCGCCCCACTCATAGGTGGTGATGTTCGCGGTGACACCGATCTTGGCCCAGTCGGACTGGATCATTTCCGCCGTGCGCCGTCCGTTCGGCATATAGGCGCGCACGACCGGGACAGCCCATAGGTCGATCGTGAAGCCGTTGGGATAGCCGGCCTCGGCGAGCAGCTTCTTCGCGTCCGCCGGATCATACTTATAAGGCTTCAGCGCTGCGTCATGTCCCCACAGAGACGGCGGCACCAGCGCCGCCGCTTCCGTGCCGCCGCCCTGGAACACCGCTTTCACCAGGTTCGGCATGTCGATCGCCTCGGCCAGCGCCAGACGCACGCGTTTATCGTCCAGCGGCTTGCGATCGACCCGGAAGCGGATGTAGTTTGTTCCGGCAATGGCGGCTTCCTGCACCTTCAGGTCCGGATTGGCACGCATCGCCGGCAGGTCGGCCGGGTTGGGATAGCGCGCGATCTGGCATTCATTGGTGCGCAGCTTGGCATAGCGCACGGACGCATCCGGCGTGATTGCGAACACCAGGTTGTCGACCTTCGCGACGCGATCGGGCTGCGCGGTCTTGCCCCAGAAATCCTTGAAGGCGCGGAACCGGATTACCGCATCCTTCTGATACTGCGCGAAGCTGAACGGACCGGTGCCGATCGGTTCGGAATCCAGCGCACCGAGCTTGCCGGATTTCTGCAATGATGCGGCATATTCCGCCGACAGGATTGAGAACGGCTGCATCGACAACGACGGCAGCAGCGGCGCCAGTGGCGTCTTCAGCTTCATCGCCACCGTGTACTCGTCGATCTTGTCAACCGACGCCAGGCTGGGTGCGATCAGGCTGGCGAACTCGGGGAAGTTGCCGTTCGCGCTGGCGTAGAACGGGTTCGATTGGTCCATCATGCGCTGGAAGCTGAACACCACATCGTCAGCGTTCATGTCGCGCGTCGGCTTGAAACTGGCGCTCGATTGGAACTTCACGCCATGACGCAGTTTGAAGGTGTAGGTCAGGCCATCGGGGGAGATGGTCCAGGACTGCGCCAGGCCGGGGATCAGGTCGGAGCCGCCGATCTTCATTTCCACCAGGCGGTCGGCGATCTGCTCGGAAACGTCGAAGCTGGTGTTGGCGGTGCTGAGCTGGGCGTTCAGCGTATCGGGGCTGGCTTCGGTGCAGACCACCAAGGTGTCGGCGCGGGCGGTCCAAGCGCCCAAAAGACCGATCGTCATCCCAACTGCCAGACGCTGCATGATCCGCATGAATGAGGTCCCCCTGCTTGCGCGATGGGGGAGTGTTCGCAGCGGTCCACCGTGGCGTCAACCGAATGACATAGCGGAGATCGCAAGATGGATGCCTGCTCTCGCAGGCATGACACATGATGAGGCGTGGTGGGCGCGACAGGGATTGAACCTGTGACCCTTCGCGTGTGAAGCGAATGCTCTCCCGCTGAGCTACGCGCCCATGCCAGTCCGGGGCGGGCGTGATAGGCAGCGGGGCTTGTCCGAGTCAAGAAGGCTCCTTTGGCAATCTCCCGGGCGGGCGCCCTTGGCCGTGCGTCCGGTCGCTGGCATGCTCCGGGCATAGTCAGGAACCAGGCAGGGGACGACGATGGCGGAGGAGTGGAAGCGGGTAGCGGCGACGGCGGACGTGGCCGAAGGGGCGGCCATTGCGGTGAAGGTCGGCGACCGCGAGATCGCGCTGTACCATTTGCCGGGCGGCGAATTCCGCGCCACCGACAATATCTGCACGCATGAATACGCCCAATTGCACGAAGGCTGGCTGGAGAATGGCGAGATCGAATGTCCGTTGCACGCCGGCAAGTTCGATGTGCGCACCGGCAAGGCCACCGCCGCCCCGTGCGATCTCGCGTTGCAGGTGTTCGAGGTGAAGGTCGAGGGCGCGGACCTGCTGCTCAAGGTGCCCTGAGCGCAGAATGACCTCAGCGCCGATCGACTGCGACCTGCACCCGACGGTGCCCCGCCTGTCGGCACTGTTTCCCTATCTCGACGAGATGTGGCGCGAGACCGCGATTCGCCGCGGCTTCGACGAGATGAACACCATCAGCTACCCGGCGAACACGCCACTGACGGTGCGCAACGATTGGCGCGACGCGAAGGGCCAGGGCGCGACGACCCCGCAACAACTCGCCGCGCAGGCGCTGGCCCCTTTCGGAACCGGCACGGCGATTCTCAACTGCCTGTACGGGACCAGCGCGCTGTTCAGTGACGATCTGCAAGCCGCGTTCTGCCGGGCGCTGAACGACTGGGTGGCCCACGAATGGCTCGACAGGGACGCCCGCCTGCGTGCGTCGATTGTGGTGCCACTGACCAACGCCGAGTTGGCGGTGGACGAAATCGAGCGCCGCGCCAAAGATTCACGATTCGTGCAGGTCCTGATGCTGGTCTCCGGCGAGGTGCCGTTGGGCCGGCGGCAGAACTGGCCGATCTACGCGGCGGCGGAACGTCACCACCTGCCCATCGGGGTACATGCCGGCAGCACCTATCGCCATCCCACCACCGGCATGGGCTGGCCCACCAGCTTCACCGAGGATTACGTCAACCAATCCGTCGCCTTCCAATCCCAGCTCAGCTCCCTGCTGGCCGAGGGCGTTTTTGCCAAATTCCCCAGCCTCACGGTCGTCCTGATGGAATCCGGCGTGAGCTGGTTGCCGGCCTATCTGTGGCGCTTCAGCAAATTCTGGCACGGGCTGCGCAGCGAGATCCCCTGGGTCAGTGACCCGCCGGCCAGCATCGTGCGCGAGCGGGTGCGCCTGACGATGCAACCGTTCGACGGCCCGTCCGACGCCGCCGGGATCGACCGGCTGATCAACCAGATCGGCTCCGACGACATGCTGCTGTTCGCCACCGACTACCCGCATTGGCAGTTCGACGGGGACCAGGCGATTCCGCCCCTGGTCTCGGCCGGCCTTCGCCACAAGATGATGGTGGAAAACCCCCTGCGGACGTATGCTCGGCTGAGGGAGACCGTGCCATGAATGTTGACGTGCTGAACCGCTCGGGTGCCCAGCCGGTCGCGCAAAGCAAGCTGGCGATCGCCGATTGCGACATCCACCCGCGCACCCTGGGCTACAAGACCCTGTACCCCTGGATGGAAAAACGCTGGCAGGACCATCTGGAGACCTTCGGTGCCACCTATCGGCAGCCCTGGGAGCAGGGCCCCGCCTATCCGAAAGCGCAGCCGAATGCCTGCCGGCGTGACGCCTGGCTGACCGACGGCCGTCCCCCCGGCAGCGATCTCGCCTTCATGGCGGAACAGCATCTCAACCCGAACAACGTGACACTCGGCATCCTGAACCCGCTCGGCAGTGGCCAGGGGGCGCAGAATCCGGACCTGTCGAACGCCATCTGCCGCGCCACCAATGACTGGGAAGTCGCCGCGTGGACCTCAAAGGACAGACGCCTGAAAGCCTCGGTCGTCGTCCCCTATGAGGACCCCCAGGCCGCGGTAAAGGAAATCGAGCGCTGGGCCGGCCACCCCGACTTCGCCCAGGTGCTGATGCTGACCCGCACCGCCGAACCGCTCGGCCAACGCCGTTACTGGCCGATCTACGAAGCCGCGCAGGCCGCCAACCTGGTCGTCGGCATCCACGCCTTCGGCTACGGCGGCTATCCCATCACCGCCGGCGGCTGGCCCTCCTTCTATATTGAGGAAATGGTCGGCCACGCCCAATGCAGCCAGTCGGTCGTCACCAGCCTGGTCTTGGAAGGCGTGTTCGAGCGCTTCCCCAGCCTCAAAGTCGTCCTGATCGAAGGCGGCGTCGCCTGGGCCGCCGCCCTCGCCTGGCGCCTGGACGCGCAGTGGAAAAAGCTGAAGCAGGAGCTCCCCACCCTGAAGCACCTGCCATCGGAGTACATGCGCCGCAACGTCTGGTTCACCACGCAGCCCATCGAAGAACCCGACCCGCGCAGCCAGTTGGCGGAGACATTCGATTGGATCGGCTGGGACCGCATCCTGTTCGCCACCGACTACCCGCATTGGGACTTCGACGACCCTGCTCACGCCCTGCCCATCCGCATGACCGAGCCCCAACGCCGCGCCGTGTTCCTCGACAACGCCAAGACTGTCTACGGCGTCGTCTGAGCGCGGAAAGGTCAGGGCTTTGCCCTGAAACCCACCAGATCGCGCAGCCCTCTGGACTCCCGCCGGGCCCAGCCCTTGGAACCCGTCCGTTGGTTGGTACGGGGTGGCGGCTGACCGAGACCGTTGCAACAGACTGAATAGGCCCCATCCCGCACCAACCAAAACAGATTGGATTCCAAAGGCTTAGCCTTTGGTGGGGAGCCAAGGGGCCAAGCCCCTTGGCGGGGTCCAGAGGCGGAGCTCCAGGCCTTTCCGCGCCCACGCGATGCCGCGCGCCGGCTTGTGTCGGTCGGGGGGGCGGCGTATGCGTCCGCCGCCCAAGAGGGCATGTGAGACCGGCAGGCAGGGGCAGTTTGATGATCCGTGGATGCGTATGCGGCCTGTCGGTGGGGTGGCAGTGACGGCGGCAACGTCTGACGATCCGAGTGCACGACGGACACTGCCGCGGTTGGGGACGCTGCTGGCGGTGTTGGGTGTGGTATATGGGGACATTGGCACCAGCCCGCTGTATGCGCTGCACGCCAGCCTGCAGATGTTTCAGGGCGTGCCGATCACCGAGGTCGAGGTCCTTGGGATTCTTTCACTGATCTTCTGGTCGTTGGTGCTGATCGTGACGGTGAAATACGTCACCTTGATCATGCATGCCGACAACCATGGTGAGGGTGGCATCCTGGCGCTGATGGCATTGGCGCAGCGTGTGTCAGTGGGCGTTCACATGCGCAATGCGGTTGCGCTGGTGGGCATCGCTGGGGCCTGCCTGTTCTTTGGCGATGGGCTGATCACGCCGGCGATTTCGGTGCTCTCGGCGGTCGAGGGGCTCGAGGTGTCGACACCGATGCTGGCGCAGTTCGTGCTGCCGATCAGTGCGGTGATCATTGTGGTGCTGTTTGCCGTGCAATGGCGCGGCACCGGCAGTGTGGGGCGCGCGTTCGGTCCGGTGATGGCGGTCTGGTTTCTGGTCATCGCGGTGCTCGGCGTGGCCGAAATCGTGCATCACCCGTTTGTTCTGGCGGCCGTTTCACCCACCTACGCGGTGATGCTGTGCGTGCAATATAAGTTGCTGGCCTTCATCGTGCTGGGCGCCGTGGTGCTGTGCGTCACCGGCGCCGAGGCGTTGTATGCTGACATGGGACATTTCGGTGCATACCCGATCCGATTGAGCTGGACATTCTTCGTGCTGCCGTCGCTCGTGCTGAATTATTTCGGTCAGGGTGCATTGATCCTTCGCCATCCCGAGGCACTGGCCAACCCGTTCTTCCTGCTCGCCCCGGTCTGGGCGCGGCTGCCGCTGGTGATCCTGGCGACGGTTGCCACGGTGATCGCGTCGCAGGCGCTGATCTCCGGCGCCTATTCCATGACGCGGCAATGCATGCAGCTCGGCTTCCTGCCCCGCATGACGGTGCGGCACACCTCGATCACCGAGGAAGGCCAGATCTATGTGCCGCAGGTGAACTCGGCGCTGATGGTCGGCGTGCTGATCCTGGTACTCGCGTTCAAGAGTTCCGATGCGCTCGCGGCGGCGTACGGCATCGCGGTCACCGGCACATTCATGTGTACCTGTATCCTGGCCACGGTGGTGTTCCGCCGGCAGTTCGGCTGGTCGCGCCTCGCGGCGCTAGGCATCTTCGGCGCGTTCTTTGTGATCGACACCGTATTCTTCTCGGCCAACGCGCTGAAGGTGCCGGAGGGCGGTTGGGTGCCGCTGGCCTTCGGGCTGGCACTGATGGCGCTGATGACGTCGTGGAAGCGTGGCCGCGACCTGCTGCTGGCGCGCTGGAAGCAGGACAGTCTGCCACTGGCGTCATTCCTGGCGCGGCTGCCGCAGTCGCGCGCAGTGCGCGTGCCGGGCATGGCGGTATTCCTGACGGGCAACCCGGACTACGTGCCGACCGCGCTGTTGCACAACCTGAAGCACAACAAGGTGCTGCACGAGAAGGTGCTGTTCGTGACCGTGCAGAACCTCGATGAACCTGAGGTCGGCCGTGAGCGGCGCACCGAGGTCGAGGAGCTGGTTCCGGGGGTGCACCGTGTCATCCTGCGCTATGGGTTCATGGAGAGCCCGAACATTCCACGTGCGCTGGAGGATTTGAAGCGCCTTGGGGTCGATTTCGATCCGATGCAGGTCAGTTACTTTCTGGGCCGCGAGGTCATGGTGCCGGCGATGGCGCCGAAGATGCCGTTGTGGCGGTTGTGGCTGTTCCTGGTGATGGCGCGCAACGCGGTGCCGGCCACGGAGTTCTTCCGCATCCCGTCCGACCGCGTTGTGGAACTCGGCGTCCGGGTGGCGATCTGAGACCCCGTACCGTCGTTCCCTGCCTGTCGCGGTTGTATCTGCGGACGCGGCTATCCGCTCATCTCCGCTCTCCCGGTATCCGTTACATCGACGCCAACGTCCGCGGGCAGGATCGGCAGGCGCGAGACGCAACGCTGGGGCGTCAGTGTCGATTGCACCGCGTTCCCAGCCGGCCCTGATCTGCAGCCGCCGGACACTACCGGAACACATCGCTTCTCAGTGAGCCGTGAACGCCGCATATCGGCCAGATCCGGCGCGGCTGGTCGACCGCGTTGATTACAACGGCCGGTGGCGGAATAGTTCCGTAGACAGACTGATCTGACGCGCGAGCCAGCTGCACGAGCCCGTTGCCCACGACCCGATCCCGGGTGTCGATGCGTTTTGCAACCATGCCGTCCTGTCGTACTCGTAATGTGGCGGCATGCCTATGGATAGGCGGGCGCGCGCATTTTGCTGGTCCTGCCGCTGGGAGATGCAGGCTGGCGGCCGGAGCGATCGGACTGTGGACCGCAGCCCCTGGCGGGACCACGGCCGATCGCCTGGCCGTCAGTAATATTTTACCGGCGTTTGGCTAGGTGGCTCACGGCAACGTGCAAATCGTAACGCGTTTCTTAGGTTTCATCTGTCGTTGCGTGGCCTAGATGATTACAACTGACGACGTCGAATCGAAGATTCGTCATGCATCTGCAAGGTTTCGACAGTCGACGGGCACGCGTCGTCAGATGAATGCTTGTTAATGAAAGGAAAAGGTCTGTGGCAATGAGTGGCAACGAAGCCAGTGACGGGCTTGTTGGGATCCTACGCAACACGATCGTCGATCTGGTACGCCGAGACGGGCCCGACCTGTCCGCCCGGCAGCTTGGTGTGTTCCTGACCTGCTATCTGGAAAGCGAAGCGCAGACGGTGCGTGGCTTGGCCGCCAAGCTTGGCGTTTCCAAGCCGGCGATCACCCGGGCGCTCGATCGTCTGGCGGAGTTCGACCTGGTGCGCCGCAAGACCGATCCGCTGGATCGGCGCAGCGTGCTGGTGCAGCGCACACCTCCGGGCATGGCGTTCCTGCGCGAACTGCGTGGCTATCTCCGCGACGCAGCCGCGCACAAGCCTGCCTCACGCAGCCGCGCCGCCTAGGCTAGTCTACGAGTTTGATCTAGGGCGGCATTGCCTGGCACCTTGGGGTCGGTCTAGTCAGACCTCCCCAGGGAGGCCGGCAATGCACGACGTTTCTCGCGCAACACCTTGGACTGTCGCCCGCAACGGGGACGGAACGGTAGTATTTTACCGTGAGCTTGCTGCGGAGCTCACCGCGCTGCTGGCCGGTGAGCCCGATCCGGTGGCGAATGCCGCCAATACCGCAGCGGCGATCTACCACAGCCTGCCCGATCTGAACTGGGCGGGGTTTTATTTCCTCCGCGGACAGGAACTCGTGCTCGGCCCGTTCCAGGGCAGGCCGGCCTGTGTCCGCATTCCCGTAGGCAAGGGCGTCTGCGGCACCGCGGCGGCAGAGCGCCGGTCCGTGCTGGTTGCGGATGTGCAGGCCTTCCCCGGCCATATCGCGTGCGACGCCGACTCTCGCTCCGAACTGGTGGTGCCGCTGCTGCGGGATACGCACCTGCTAAG
Source organism: Acetobacteraceae bacterium (assembly GCA_035486355.1). Taxonomy (GTDB): domain Bacteria; phylum Pseudomonadota; class Alphaproteobacteria; order Acetobacterales; family Acetobacteraceae; genus Palsa-883. The sequence goes on along the minus strand of DATHNE010000076.1, from coordinate 135 downwards.
CAGATTCCGGCTGGTTGACCAACGGTTGAGGGTTTGATTCTGTGTCGGCACCCGATTCGCAGGTGCAGACATGACCGGGAAGTCACCGCTTTTGGCCACCGAAGCGCAACAGAGGGCCCTGAGAGTTCTGGCCGG